>JBJTUF010000177.1:0-10000 GCA_046080565.1 Cuspidothrix sp.
AAAATATAATTAGCAATTGGTATGAAGTACAGAGGAATCTGTTTACTTCTGTTGTGCGTGAGCATATTTTTGCCACCCTTCGCAAGGATGCCATTATCTAGACTACATAGATGATATTTTTTGTCAATGCGTAAGTCCTATGATCTTGATTTTTTATATACTAAGACTACAGTAAATGAAGACAGAAACGATTACGACCTGATTCTTTGGCTGCATAAAGAGCTTGATCAGCCTTAGTAATGAGCAGATTTAAAGAACCTGTTCGTTGAGGAATAATAGTGGCAATACCCAAACTCAGTGTTAGATATGAACTAATTTGAGAACTTTTGTGAATTAGTTGCTGGGTATGTATTTTGCTAAGAATTGTTTCTGCAATAGTAATTGCACCTTTACTATCTGTATTTGGTAAAATTAACGCAAATTCTTCCCCTCCATAACGTGCCACTAAATCTCCAGGACGCTGGATCACTTGAGTAAGTAACTGAGCAACTGTTTTTAAACATTCATCTCCTGCTTGATGTCCATAGGTATCATTATAATTCTTAAAAAAATCAATATCACAAAGAATTAAAGATAATGAGGCTTTTTCTCTTTCTAAGCGTTGCCATTCTCTCTTCAAAACTTCATCAAATGAACGGCGGTTAGCTATTTGAGTGAGACTATCTATACTTGCCAGTTGTTGTAATTTTTTGTTAGCTGCTTCTAGCTGTTGATAGATTTCTGCTTGTTGAATAGCCATAACTAATTGGTGTGATAGTTGAATGAGTAAATCAATTTCGTGGCGATCCCATTTCCTTGGTCCAGAACATTCATAGGCTACCAATAAACCCCAAATATTATTATTTTCTTTTCGTAGAGGTACAACTAAGTTTGCTTTGGCTTGCAATTCGCTCAGTAAATCAATATGACAAAAAGATAGTCCAGCATTATAAATATCTTCAATAATATAAATTATATCGTGTTCATAGGATTTACATTTGTCAGAAAAGTAAGTATCTTTAAATGTTCTTCCTAACATAGATTTCCATTCAGAACCTACAGATTCAACTATAACATAACCACTACCATCTGGGAGAAAACGATAGACAATAACCCGATCAGTTTTGAGTAATTTCTGTACTTCTTTAACAGTTGTACTCAAAATTATTTCTAAATTGAGAGATTGACGAATTTTCTGGGTAATTTTGCTAATTAGTTGCTCTTTTTGGATTTTAATTTGTAACTCTTTCATCACCCAGTACATTTGCAGTAAACGTCGTACTCTTTGTCTTAAAACTGCCCAATGAATTGGTTTGGTGATATAGTCAGCAGCACCAACGTCAAAGGCTTTATCTACGGATGCTTGATCGTCTAATCCTGTAATCATCAATACAGGAGTTTCCGAATCTAATATTTGCAACTGAGCGCAGCAGCTAAAACCATCCATAATTGGCATGATAGCATCTAGAAGGACTATATCTGGATGGCAGGTTTTGTAAATATCTAGGGCTGTTTGACCATTATTGGCTACTATTACCTGATATCCCTCTTTTTGCATAGCATAACGTAGTTGCATTTGTATAAGTAGGTTATCATCTACAACTAATACTAATGTAGTATTTTTACGTTCAGAGAAATTCACTATAATTTCCTTACTCACAACATACATTTTCAGGGAATAGTCCAACAAAACAGAAGGTAATTACAATTACTTCTATCTATATCTTAAGTTAGATAATTAGGAAAATTAAGTTTAGTAATTAGTGTTCAAATAAGTCTTTGAATTGCAATAAATCTAAAGCTACTATTGTGGGTAAAATTTGAAAACATTCTTGGGCAATTTCCCATCTTTCTTCTCGTTCCAACATGGTAGTAAGCTTTTGTTGTATGCTCAGGAGATAGCGCACATCATTAGCTGCATAACTCAATTGCGCTTCAGATAAATTATCGGCGTTACCCCAATCAGAACTTTGAGAGCTTTTATCTAATTCAACTTTTTCTAATTCTAATACTACTTCTTTTAATCCATGACGATTAGTATAGGTACGTGCTAATTTACTAGCAATTTTCGTACAAAAAATCGGCTGTACAAAAATACCTAAATTTTGGCGTAAAGTAGCAACATCAAATCTGGCAAAGTGAAAAACTTTGAGGTTTTGAGTTGCTTCCATGAGCAGTTTTAAATTTGGTGCTGCTGTTTGTCCTCTCAGGATGCGAATAGCAGCAACTTTACCTTCTATATTACACAGTTGGACTAAACACAAGCGATCGCGCTGAGGCAAAAGTCCCATTGTTTCCGTATCCACAGCAATAGCTGGAGACTTTAAATACTCCTCCAAGCTGGCATCACCTAAATCACCATCGCACACCTGAAAATCCGCTAATGTCATAAACCTGTCAAATATAAATTATCTTTATTTTGCCAGACAATATGACCATTGCTAATAGTAAAATTGAAAAAAGCAACCGTTAGCAAAAAAGTTCTACTAGAGAAATTTTATGGAACATCTCTAGAATAATCTGAACAGTTATTTAGATGTTAATTGATTTTTGTGGTAACAGCACAGCACCGAGTAAATAAACAAACCACAATTCCAACAAAGCTGATTAAATTTTAATTGTTAGTTTTTAATTCCGTTGTGTCGTACTAGCATTTAAAAATATTTGTGTTAAATAAACTTCACCTTTCTCATTACTCGCCACACCAACACCAGTTAAGTTATATTTACCCTGAAGATTCTTAAGATGTCCAGGACTTTTTAACCATCCAGAAACCGCCTCATTAGCAGGACTGCTATATCCCAAATTGTAGGCTACATTTTCGGCCGCACTGCTATAATTGAGCGGAATCGCCATCACTCGCTCTCTAAACCCTTGATGGCTAAAAGGAACTTTACCACTAGCCATATTTTCACTATGAATTCTTGCTTGTTCGCTAATTTTGGCATTAAAAATTAATTGTTTTAATCCCTTTTTTGCGCGATATTGATTAATTTGCGTAAAAACTGATTGCTCTAATTTAGTATTTTGAAAATCACGATTAGATATTTTTGCTTGACTTGTCACAAGTGATGAACGCTGATGACGAACAGTTTGTTGAGCAGAACTATTATCTGGGTTCGCCGCAGTCATAAAGCCACTAGCAAGGACAAGCGTACTTAAAGCCATGCCAAAAGCAGTTTGTCGTAACATAGGGGTTTAATTAATCTATGGATTTATTGGATATATACTCTATCTTCTGATTCTTAGAATACTTACCAGGATACTATTTACCAAATATGAACTCTACCATCATCAAATTCTCATAATTGGAATCAGTCATATATCTGCTGTGTTGTAAATGTGTGACTAATAAATGTTATTTACACTACATTATTAATCAAAATTAAAAGGAAAAAATAGTATCCCATGATAGATGTTATGGTTATTAACTACGCTTTATCAAAACAGTTGACAAATTTCCGAGTTTTGACTATACTTATGTTATGTATAGGAATATGTCTGCCCATATATATTAGGTTGTAGGTTGGGTTGAATAAAGTAAAACCCAACAAGCTTTTAATCAACAATTTTCCCAACCTTGCATTTCCACCAACTCCATACACAAATCATTAATTTGTTCTAAATCAGGACGATGTGGCAAACTAGATTGATTATAAAAAACATCCATTTCTTTCACTAAATCTTCTGCCATTTTCATTAACTGTTCATAATTATAGTCACCTCTTAAAATCGCTTTCAAATCATCAACATCACCAGCTAATCTTCTATCAACAATTATTTTACCATTTTTTAATATTTCCAAACCACTTCGTAACAATCGAATACAGTGCATACCATGTTTTAAATCATACCCTGATTTTTTCTCCATTTCCGCTCTAGCTGGGTTTCTATTTTCCTGCCAAGATATATAAGCTTTCCATTCTCGCAAAGCAATTTGATAACTTTGACTTTTTTGCAGTAACCGAATAAAATCTTTGCCACTATGGGTTAAATTCTGTGTATATTCTAAAGCATCATCACTCAAAGCATATTGTTTTAAAAGCCCTTTAAAATCAATATCTGCCGTCAATAACTTATATAACTCTTCTGACTCTTCCAAAAATTCAATCTTCCCCCTAATTAAAATATACAAATATTCTAAAAAGGCGTTTAATTCATCCTTAATTAAAGGCGTTTCATCCACAATACCGAAATCTGAAGGAATAGGTTTTTTCGTCGGTGGGTTTAATAACCATTTGCGATGGGTTTCCATTTTTTTAATTTGAGCAAAAGCATAACCAGAATAGGTATGTTTGACTTTTTTACTCAAAAATAAATCTCGGTGATTAATTAAACGTTGTCCCACACTGCTTAAAAAAGGATAATTTGTTAACCACAACAATTCTAAAACATTAGGATTTGCACTAGCTAATAAATGTAAAACTTTCCTCAACTCATAAATAACCGTATCTTGGTTATTATCTATAAAAGGAAATATTCCTAGTTCATCCCAACCTGAATCTTTTTGTTCAATGCTATCAAATCCTAAATAGTAACGTTTAGGGGCAATAAATACACCTCGATAATCATAATCTGATTCTGGACGGTTTAAACCATAACCATGACTACCAGATAAACCGATAAAAATAGCTCTTTTTTCTACTTCAATTCTTTTCATATTGATAGAAAAATATATAATATGGAGTTATGCACTTAGATAAGATACAGTAATTAATGGGACTTAGGCATTTTAACAAAATCAAATGTAGAGGTTTCAGATTGCTTCCTTACCTCGCCATGACAGTATTTAAAGTAGGTTTTGTGTAAGTCCACATTAAATTCTAAAACCTTTAGGGGGGGGTAGGGTTTCCCCAACCTAGTTATTTAACTCAACTTGATTATGGTAACTGATTAAAAAAGAAAAAATGGACTACATTAGCAAAGCGTAATACAGAAGTCAATCAGAATATAAAAAAAATCTGAGCAAATATTGAACCTGCTCAGATTGGTTAAATTTTTATTCCGTCTGTGTCAGTATTAGATACAAAAGCAAAAATTATATTTTCGGAAAATTTCTGTAAAAATTCTATTTTTACGCCATATTACAGTTATGCTCTATTCTTTAGCGTACTTATTTACATTTTAATTGAATAGTTCAATTATTATAGCTATAGCCAGGATAATTAGAAAATTATTAATCTTTAGAATCTATATATAACAAAGCTTTCTCTCTTACCTCCTGCTATAACTTTCAAATGCTCCCTACTATCTATATATAAGGTCAAGTAGTGAAATTTGGGTAAAAAACCCTACTTTAACCGAAGTAGTTTTTATATATGAATCTTCTACACTAAAATAGGATATAGAGACAAAATTGCCAGCCACTGAACCAATAGCACTCAATTAAATTAAAGCAAAATGGGATTCTTCGACTCTGAAATAGTGCAGCAAGAAGCCAAGCAGTTGTTTGAAGATTATCAAGCACTTATTCAACTTGGCAACAGCTACGGCAAATTTGACCGCGAGGGCAAAAAGCTGTTTATTGAGCAAATGGAAACCCTTATGGACAGATATCGCGTCTTTATGAAGCGGTTTGAGTTATCAGAGGATTTCATGGCACAAATGACCATACAGCAACTCAAAACTCAGCTTGGTCAGTTTGGTGTCACTCCACAGCAAATGTTTGACCAAATGAACGTCACGTTAGAAAGGATGAAAGCAGAATTGGAAAAAACAAAATGACTCGGAACAGGGAAGAGAGTGGGAAAATTATTTCTCCCACTGACAACGGACAACTGACCACTGGCCAATTAATTTGATTTAGGACGCGGGAACTGAGAAGGTGATTTAAACTTTTCTACAGGTACGCCCTTGAGCGCTTTTGTCATAAAATCGCGCCAGATAGGAGCTACCATCACACCGCCAGTTGCCCCACTTGCCAGTTGTTTATTATCATCTCTACCGACCCAGACAGCAGTAGTTAATTGTGGAACAGTACCAACAAACCAAATATCTTTTTCTGAAGATGTAGTTCCTGTCTTACCAGCAGCAGGTCTACCTATGGCAGCATTTTTACCTGTACCTTCAGTAATTACAGATTGCATAACATTCACAATTGCTGCTGACGCCCAAGGATCAAGAACTTTTTTTGGTTTAGGTGTATTATCAAGAATCACATTACCAGCACTATCTGTAATGCGGACAATTACCGTAGGTGGTGATTGCCAACCATAATTAGCAAAGGTAGCGTAAGCACTAGCCATTTCTAGGGGAGTGACACCAATAGCACCTAATGGTAAAGATGTAACTGGTTCCATGGGACTCATGATACCCAAGGTACGACAAGTTTCAACCACTTTATTCATCCCTACAGCTTTACCCAGTTTAATTACAGGGATGTTGCGAGACTGAGCTAAGGCGGTACGAATTGACATTGCTCCACCAAATGAACCATCATAGTTTCTCGGATAGTACCAGCCATTACCATCCTGATACCGAACAGGTGAATCTAATACTGTACTATCTGGCGCATACTTGCCAGTAGCAAAGGCAGCATAATAAACAAAGGGTTTAAAGGCAGAACCGGGTTGGCGCTGGGCTTGAGTCGCTCGGTTAAATTCGCTAGCTTTAGAATCTACACCACCCACTAGAGCTTTAACAAAATGTGTACGTGGGTCAACAGCTACTAAAGCCATTTGATTTCTAGATAAACCTTGGGATCTAAGTCTTTGATGCCAAGTTTTAATCGTATCTTCTGCCATGGCTTGAAATTTGGCATCCACAGTTGTTTGTACCCTCATGCCACCTTTAAGCAGGGTATCTCGTCCAAATTTCTTAGCTAATTCTTGGGCTACAGTATTGGTGATATAAGGTGAGGCACTACCCTGAAAGGATCTAATTCTACCTAATTTAATGGGTTGCTTGAGGGCAGTATCGTATTCTTTTTGGGTAATCCAACCTAACTCTAGCATCCGTCCCAGCACTTCCTTTTGTTTCTGTTTAGCCAATTTCATATTTGCAAACGGGCTAAACTCTTCTGGTGCTTGGATTAAACCAGCCATCATGGCTGATTCAGCTAAGGTTAAAAATTCTGCGGATTTATTAAAATAGCTGCGTGCTGCTGTTTGCACACCATAGTTATTATGACCCCAATAAACTTGATTGAGGTACATTTCGAGGATTTCGTTTTTGGAGAGAATTTGCTCTAAACGAATTGCTAGGACAGCTTCTGCTAATTTACGGGTAAAAGCTCGCTTTTGTGATAAAAATAGGTTTTTCACCAACTGCATGGTGATGGTAGAACCACCTTCTTTGACTCCACCCGCTACCATGTTCACAACAATGGCACGACCTACACCAGTGGGATTAATCCCATGATGATCATAAAAGTGGCCATCTTCACTGGCTAAAACGGCGCGTTTGAGGTTGGGGGAAATTTTATCCAGGGGTACTACTTCTCGGTTAGCTTCTCCGTGAATACTGGTTAAAAGTTTACCTTTTATATCATATATGTAAGTTGTTTCCGATGGGAAAAAGTTTTTTATTTGTCTGACATCTGGTAAGTTACGGAAACTAATAGCTAAACCAACAAGTCCTCCCGCGACAATAGAGCTTGCTAGGAGTGTGATGGATAGCAGAGTACCGCCTGTTACCTGACCTACTCCTTTAAAAAACTCAAATCCAGATGAAGCTTTCTCTTGTGGTTGTTTATTATCAAAAGTCCTAGACGACACGGCGATCTCACTTCCTCACTTGTAGATTTAAATGTAATTGATTAAATGGAAAAAGACAGTTAATTTTTTGAAATTATAGTAGTCTAGCAGCACAGAAAACGGATAATTGGTTGTTGAACATAACAAACTTAACTTTTAGAGTGGAAACTATAGTTAGTAGGGAATTTCTTAGTATGACGCAAAATTTCTCTTGGTTGCATCGTGGTGTGGCAGAAATTTTTCCTCACCCCCATGCTGGTGATAAGGATACGGAAAGTTTGGAAAACAGGTTACTCAATTCTGACCGTCCTTTAAGAATTAAACTAGGTATTGACCCGACGGGTGCGGATATTCATCTTGGCCATAGTATCCCCGTGCGAAAGTTACGAGCTTTTCAAGATGCTGGTCATACGGCAGTTCTCATTATTGGTGATTTTACGGCACGCATTGGCGATCCTACTGGTAAATCTGAGGTACGTCGTCAGCTTACGGAAGCGGATGTTGCACAAAATGCCCAAACTTATCTTGACCAAGTGCGCCCTATTTTAGATTTTGAAACTTCTGGTAGGCTTGAGGTACGTTATAACTCAGAATGGCTTTCTCGTCTAGATTTAGGAAAAACTTTAGAGTTACTTTCTACCATGACGGTGGGACAAATGTTAGCTAAGGAAGGTTTTGCGGAACGTTATAAACAAGAAAATCCTATTTTTCTGCATGAGTTCCTGTATCCATTGATGCAAGGTTATGATTCTGTGGCTGTGGAAGCTGATGTGGAATTAGGAGGAACTGATCAAAAATTTAACATTGCTGTTGGACGAGATCTACAACGCCATTTTGGTATGAAACCTCAGTTTGGAATGTTATTACCAATTTTGATTGGAACTGATGGTGTACAAAAAATGTCTAAGTCTTTAGGTAATTATGTGGGTTTAAGTGAACATCCTTCCCAAAAGTATCAAAAGCTTCAAGGTGTGCCAGATAATTTACTGTCACAATATTTTGAATTGTTGACAGATTTACCTTTGGATAGTCTGCCAGAAAACCCACGCGATCGCCAGGAATATCTGGCATGGGAAATTGTCTGTCAGTATCACGGCGAACAAGCGGCTAATGAAGCCAAAGAAGCAGCGAAAAGTGGTGGTAAGGAAGGATCATTACCGGAATTTTCCCTAGATACTATTGCTCAATTTCCCGCCAGATTAGCTTATATTCTCGGTGCTACTGGGTTATGCAAAAGTACCGCCGAAGGTAAACGGAAAATTCAGGAAGGTGGAGTCAGGATAGACGGTGACAAAATTACTGATGCGGATTTAACTTTTTCTCAGCCTGATGATTTATATGCTAAAGTGTTACAGGTAGGTAAGAAGAATTTTGTGCGGTTAGTAAAGTAGGTGCGAACGGCCGTTCGCCCGTACAGGAGTTGTAGGGTGCGTCAGACTGTAGAAATCCTGCAAATAAATATATTTTTGATATCTGACGCACCCTACCAATCTGCGGGCAACCACGGGGGGATTGCCCCTACTGTTATAATGTTGTCATTATCAGTAATTGTTAAAAGTTATGATTCAAACCTTAAATAAAATTGTCACCTTCGAGGAATTTGTTAACTGGCTTCCTGACAATTCCAATGTACGTTATGAATTACATCGTGGAGAAATTGTCAAAATGGCACAACCAGTGGGAGATCATGAAGAAGTTAAAGGATTTTTAAATATCAAAATTAGTGCTAAAATTGATGGGTTAAATCTTCCTTATGTGATACCTAATCAAGTTATAGTTAGACCTGAAGGTAAAGATTCTGGTTATTTTCCCGATTTGTTAGTTTTAAATCGTGCTAATTTAGCTAATGAACCATTATGGAAAAAACAATCTGTTATTAGTCATGGTGCTTCTATCCCCTTAATCATCGAAGTTGTTTCCACTAATTGGCGTGATGATTATTATGTGAAATATGCTGATTATGAGGAAATGGGGATTGCTGAATATTGGATTATAGATTATGCAGCTTTAGGTGGACGTAATTTTATTGGTAATCATAAACAACCTACTATTTCTGTTTGTAATTTGCTAGATGGAGAATATCAAATCAGTAAATTTAGAGATGATGAACAGGTTATTTCTCAGACGTTTCCTGAGTTAAATTTAACTGCAAATCAGATTTTTCAAGCTGGGATGATGTACGGTTAAATCCCACCTTCCGCACCCTAAACTGTCACACAACGAAAAATGGTCATTTGGGGATTTGAGATTGGCGATCGCCACCTAAGATTTAGACTATTTTGTATCAAAATTATCATCAAAGGTATTCAAAACTCCGAAATTACCGA
>JBJTUF010000178.1:0-10893 GCA_046080565.1 Cuspidothrix sp.
TGTTTCTTAACTGTATTTCTAACTTAATAGTAATTATTTCTATTTAGCTTCAACAAATTCTTTCAACAATTAGGTCTTATGTACTAAATACATCCGTTTCCTTGGGGTGTGACAGTTGTGGGTGCGGAATGTGGGTTTAAAGTTTTGATAAAGAAAAAGTCATATACAATTACACTAAATGCAATAATTTTTCTCAGAAAAATTCTATAATTCTTACCAACTTTCTAAAGAGTATGAAAGAGATAAAAGCTGATGATGCTACTTCTACAAAAATTTTAGCTGACATTTCACCAGAAGTATTAGCCACGCTAACAGATGAACAAAAAAAAGCAATTTATAATGCTTTTGTATATCGTTATCAAAATAATCATGCAGTAAATATCCGATATTCAATACCCATACCTGGGTTGAGATTGTATCTATTACTTTTAACAGGTTCGGAAAAATGCTCACTCAACCGATTGCGTCATCAAAAAATTTTATACCCTATTCTCACACCAATTAATATCTTATTTTTATCCATATTTGGCTCTGTGATCATTGCTTCTACACTCACTATATTATCTTTTATAATACCATTAGCTAAGATCCCATCTCTAACTACTAAACCTGCTTCCATTCCTTGGATTGATAATCAATATGAATGCCAAAATAGTGGTAGATATTGGGAGAAAAATAAGTGTTGGGACAAGGAACACAGTCCTGATTTTTAGTTTTTATTGCCGTAGTCAAGAATTGAAAATGAATCAAATAACCAACAGCAAAGAGAGTTTGCCGACAAAGTTCTTTCGTGGAGGCAGGTTACAGGTGACAGGTGACAATTTCAAGAGTTAGATGGGAACAATTTTTCCTTGGAGTAGGAATTAAATGTCAGGTTTCGTCGTCAGCGTCAGTGGTCACTGAGTTTGTCGAAGTGCCGAACGGTTTTTAAATTTCCACCTCGTAAAAACTGGCACTTTTTTTATCTGAAAACGGCTCAAACCTTTTACCTGTAATCTTTTCAGATTTATTCAGTAAATTTTAAAGAGAATTAAAATTATTTAATTTATATTAAAGTTTATTTAAAATGCTTAAGTACACTTTTTCAAAGTACAGCAATTACAGGAGTTATGATGTATACATCTAACGAGCAAGATACTCACTTCAAAAGAGTTTAATGATTACAGTTTGTACCTTATTTCTATGAAATATGCTGTAACTATGGCAATCTATACTCATTGGATTAGAATATATAATGAAGATTTTATATGAAAAGTCCTTGAAAAACGATCCCATAATTGAAAAGTTTTTGGCTCGTGTTCCTCCAGAAACAGCAAAAACTTTCACTGATACCCAATTAGCCGAAATCAAACGTGTGTTTAGTGACAGGTTGACTACTCCTAGGAGAGTGGATCTGAGACTTTCGATTCCATTTTTCAAAAGGCGGTTTTATCTAGTTTTACTCATAGGTAAAGAAAAACGCTCTAAGTCTAGGTAAACATTTGTTCACTCAATAGAAGTAGCCATAATGAATTGCGTACAGCAGAAGGAATGAAAAACCAAAAAACCGAAATCTTTAACGAAAAGTAAAATATCTCCAAATCTTTTCTTTGTTCCCTATTTCCTGTTCCCTTATCGTAAAGACAATTTTTTATTCCATCTTCTGCACCCTAACTGTCACACATCAAAAAAAGCAGTTTGAGTAGTATTAATGAACTAATACAGATGTCATAATCCTCAAAATCCTTAAATTCTGGAAATCCTTATATAGCTTACGCCACGCTACGCTATCAGACAAAAATCCATCAATAAAAAGTTGAAAAAACCGAACTCTAAATAAATAAACTAGGAGAAACTTTAAAATATTCTCCCAACGCTTTTGCTTGTGCTTTGCTAATTGAACGTTTACCGTTGACAACTTCTGAAACTACACCGCTACTAGAACCAAGAATACGTACTAAGTCAGCTTGACGAATGCCGCTAGATTCCATGAGATGTAGCAATATTTCATGAGGTGTAGATTCATCTATTGGATAATGTTCTTCCTCATAATCTTCAATTAGTTTGACAATCAATTTATCTAAAACTCGCTCCTCTGGAGTAAGATTTTTTTTAAAAGTTAGAAATTCGGCAACTTTTAAAAGACGTTCATACTCTGCCTCTGTTTCAATTACTTGAGGAGCTATTTCTGCTAGTAATTGACTATAAGTTTTATTATCGAAAGTAATAGTCATTTTTCCATTCTGCTTTTTTAACAGTTGCATACCAACTATCAATTTGTTTTTTGATATCGGGATATTTAGCCGCATCTTCGCGGAGGGTGCGAATTGAAATTAGGTGCATAGATTTTGGGTTTTGTTTGTAACTTTTTCTGATTTGTGTAAATCATTGCTTTTACCATTTGATGTCGTGGTTTATATAACAATTCAAATTTATAGAGATACTATTGTCAGTATAAAAGTAACAATCACTTTATGAACTATCTGAATACTTTCAATACTCTTAGCATTTAGATACTTCATGACAGTTAGTTACTCTCATAACGACAGTAGTATTTCTATAAATTTCAATTGTTATGTAAAATATTCTCTCGAAATGAGAGTAGAATGTCAAGCCCTAATTAAAAACTCCACAAAGATCAAAAATCCTTGAGGAGTTTGAGACAGTATTATAGCGGTGTACAGTTGAATGAAATACAAACTGAAACTTAAAGTCATACAGGATCAGGCTTTCCCTCTTGCCTCCTGCGTCCTGCCCTCTACCTCCTGCCATAACAGATTTTACCCAGTCATAAAGAATTAAGCCATAACGCACCAAATAGTAAATTTACTAATTCTCTGGAAGTTGTTTTTTCAAAGCTGCTAATGAAGCCCAACGGCTATCAATAGGTTCTTCAGAAATACTCTGGGCAGTATCCAAAATCCCTGCACAACTCAGGTTACATAGTTGACGTTGGGGCAAGGCTAAACACATTTGCTCATATAGCCATTCACCAGGATAAAAATAACCATCAGGTGCTAGTGTTTCCACTAAATCTTCCATAGCGACTTCCCTTTCCAAAGGCAAATCCTCAGTTTGATTAACATTTGCATCTAACCAAATAACTTCCTGAGTATTGAGAACTACACGATGGTTATACTGCTGCAAACAGCGGTTGCAGGTGCAAGTAATGATTGCTTCTGCCTGAGATGAAACTTCTAAATAATTACCCTGATGTTTAACTTGGATAATTCCCCGCACTGGTGTTAATGTTTCGAGTCCAGGCAGAAACTCTTCAACTTGTATTTCCTCTGTCCGCTCCGGCGCTGTGGTTAGCTGCGGAATAAAAATAGCGTCCATAGGATTGATAAAATACTCTCAAGAAAACATTGATCATAGGTAATGGGTAAATGGTGATTGATCAAAATCATCACCGATTCCCTATTCCCTTATTATGGTGTAACTGCTTGACGAACTACTAGATGACGATGGGGTTCTTTACCACGACTAAAGGTTTCTAAATCAGAAAATCCCTCTAATAAGTTGTGAACCTGTCGGCGTTCAGCAGCATTAAGAGATTTAATTTCTACCTCTCTGCCAGAAAAGCGTACTTCTGCGGCAGCAGTTTCTGCTAAATTACGAATTTCGGCTTCTCGTTTAACACGATAACCATTCAATTCAACGGTGTAGGATGTCTGAGTTTCTTCTGGTTGGTTGAGGTTAAGAACAGAATTTGCTAGATACTGAATGCTATCTAGAACCGAAGCACTCGCACCAATTAACACCCTAATTTGTTCTGGTGTTAGGTTTGTTTCATCTATTGTCAACCAGTAGCTTTCTCTACTTGTGATCTCTGGCTCAAAAGTTGGGTTAGTTTCTAAGTTACCCTTGACTTGAGTAGATATACCACTCAAGAGAAGCAAATTTGTTAACCATTGTTCACCACGCTGCATAGAAATTTGCCTCATAATCAACTAGTGGGCTTTTTCTTAGAACTTTTGGGTTCAAAGGGCAACGCTTTAACATCAACGGTTTGCGCTTCTTTCTCCTGTAAGTCTACGATTTTCTGAATTTCTTCTGGTAAAGGTTCACGGGAGAGAATGTAGGTTTGGATGGTCTGGAAAATGTTACCAATTACCATATACATCAGTACCCCAGCCGGGAGTGGGAAAAACAGGAACATCCCGGAAAAGATCACAGGGGTAATTTTGTTTACCGTATCCTGTTGGGGATTACCACCGCCAGAATTTTGCCCAGACAACATTTGACTGACATAAAGACTGATGCCAAAGAAGACGATCATGGCCACAATATCCCAGTGAACTGTGTTATCGGGATCAATAGCACCTACTCGTCCGAGGGCATCAATAAAGAGAAATCCTTGATTGGCTGCTAGTCCAGGAATTGTGCCTTGAATGGTCACGTCTCCGGGTTCTAAGGCTTCTATGTTGCCTGAGGCATCAATTTTAACCCTTTCTTCGCCTTTGATGATTTTCCAGTCAGGTGTTAACTGAGTTTGTGGGTTTTCGGCTAAGAGTGCATCAAATGGTTTCCCTTCTAGGGTTTGATATTGAATCTTAGTTTTTTCTCCCACTGTTAACTTATTACCCCCAGGCAAGATGGCAGAAATTTGAATGTGTTCTCCATCAGCAATGTAGATGTTTTGTGGGGGAGTGGCAAAGGCTTGGGGTTGAATGCGCTCGATCTGTTCAGAGGGGAAGATTTGCAGGTTAACGGAATAGTTAACACCGGCAAAAGGTGAACCGCGCAAAGTGGCAAACAGAGCTAATAAGACTGGCATCTGCAACAGGAGGGGTAAACACCCTGCGAGGGGATTACCAAATTCACTTTGAACCTTGAGCATTTCCTCTTGCTGCTTTTGCGGATCATCTTTATAGCGTTGTTTGATATCATTCATCCGCTTTTGCATTACGGGTTGCACGACTCGCATCCGCCGCATACTGCGGATAGAACCGGCGCTCAGAGGATAGAGCGCGAAGCGGATAATTAATGTTAAGGCTACTATTGCCAATCCATAGCTAGGAAAAACACCATAGAACAGGTCTATGATTGGCAACATTACGTTGTTCGAGAGAAACCCGATACCAAAATCCATTATTTGTGAATTCAACCTGCGGTACTTTGACACTCCCACCCCGATCAGGAGTGGGTTGCTTGGCTGATTAGTTTCTCTAACTATAGTTAGTTGCCTTTCTATGTTGGAGAGGTTTATCTTCCAAGCTTTTGCTCTATATTGTAGAGGTTTTTGGTGAACTACCCACACTGACTTGGAGTACCAAATGCAGTGTCGGCTTCTGTACTCATAGGGGAGTGCTGCAACTTACACTTTCGCCCAAGTTTTGGTCTTATCTCCCCTCCTACAGCAGAGACGGATGAACCTTCCGCCTTTATGATTCTGATACCCTCTGTCCTAATATTTATTGCTGCATTTCTATCCCTGTCATGATGAGTATCACAATGAGGATAAGTCCATTCACGGACATCTAATGCCATATCATTTACTTGATAAAAACAATTAGAACAGAGTTTAGAACTGGGAAACCATCTATCAATTTCTACCAACTTCGCACCTTTGCGTTCTAGCTTAATAGTTAAGCATTGATGCTACTATCTGTAAGCTATGACAGCTAGGGATGACTGCACATTATCTAAAAATGTGAATGTTAATTCTCTAAATTGATGATTTATTTGCTACTGGTATATTCGGGATTTTTAGCAGCTACTTTTTCGGTAATGTAGTCATAGACTTCCCGAAAGTTAGGTATAGCACGCATTTCCAGAAGTGTGCCATTTTTGAGGGTAATTGCCATATCTCCCCATAGGCCAATACCACGGGGAACTTTTACCACTTTGACGATTTCTGAGTAAATGACATCAGAGCGATCGCGCCCCATCCATCCGCCTGTTACACATATCCGCCGATCTGTGATGCGGAATCTTAGCCAGAAAGCCCTGACTATTGCACCAATTGCTAAAGGAATACCTACTAGGGTAAGTCCAAGGAGCAAGTTAAGAATCAAATCCCCAATGTGGGGACCACCCTCATAATAAACTTCTTCACGAATGCCCATTCAATACCTCAGTTTGCGCCAACAACTCCTCTAATTCTTGCAGAAATTTATGGGTTTGGCACACAGTTTCGGCTGTTGTTGGTTTGACAATTAATACTAACCGCCATCCTGGAGCTAATTGGGGCAACAATTGATGTAGTGCTGCTGTCATTTGCCTTTTGATTTTGTTGCGAACAACAGCGCGTTTACTAACTTTTGTACTAATGGCAATACCGATTTTTGTGACTGGGAAGACAGTATGAGAATGAGTTTCTGGGGAAAGAGCAGGTTTTAAAGCTCTCAGGGTGAAATGAGAACTATGTCGCCGAATTCCTTCCCGGAAAACTGCCTGAAAATCCTGGCGGGATTTGAGACGATATGCTTTGGGCAAAGCCACAATTGTAATTGGGAATTTTCCCTACACGCTCAAACGATGCCGTCCTTTTTTTCTTCTAGCTCTAATTACGTTTCTGCCATCTGGTGTCCGCATTCTGGCACGAAATCCTGATGTTCTTTTTCTCTTACGGCAAGTACCGCCTAATGTTCTTTGCATACCTTTGTCCTGTTAGGGGATTTTCATAAAAAGTCACAATCTGATATTTTACCACTTTACAGGCGATAAAAACATATTTCTGGATGGAGTTGTCAGTTGTCCTTTACCTCTTGCCTATTGCCTTCTTAAGTAATACTGATAATCCATGTGCCAAGGTAACGTAGTAATGGCAGATCACCTGGAGAAAGAACTTGACAGTTGAAATAGAACACTCCTCCGAAAGAGGGATTTTGAACATTGGATAGAATTAACTCGACTCTATCACCGGCTGGAACTGGTTCTTCGGGGAATATTTGAATTACTCGCCCTTCTTTATCCCATTTCACTTCCGATAGGGGGACTTTTTTACCTTTAACTTTAACTTCAACATCTTTGGTATCAAAAGTTCCTTCGTAGTAATTAGGATAGGTAATAGCAAATTGAGCTACTGCCAAGTTCATTTTTTTGGCAGGAATTCTGAGTATATAACGATCACTGCTATTGGTTTGTCCACCGAAATCTAAGCGGAATGGCAGTTGATTTTCGCCTTTAATACCGCTGAAAAGTGTCAAGCCAGGTAAGCTTTGCGCCAATGTCATAACTGGTAAACCTGTTAATAAACAGCTAGTCACGGCTAAGGCAGAAAGTAAACGTTTCATAAATTTAGGTTTCCTCTAATTGATCATTTGTAACTAAGCTTTAGTATTTGTAACTAAACTTTACTACTATATACTTGACAATTGACGTAAATTAGAAATATAAAGTGCCATTTCCCGGTAAAAGCCTATCTAAGTAGTCGTGGAAAATAAATTTTATTTTTGAGAAAGGGAAGAGGGAACAGGTAAGAGGTAAGTTTTACAAAGATTCTTGATTTGTTCCAAAAGTATTACATAAAAGATACTTTTTGTTGCTAATTATGAATATTTCTATATATTCTCAAGAATGGAAAATGAAGAGAAAAATTTTTTCAATCTATAAAATATTCTGAAGAATAATATACAAAATCTGGGGATCGGCATAGGATGTGCAATATCTAATTTTAGGTGTGGCTATTTTGTAATGATGATATCTGCATATTCTGAAATTGAAGTTGTGAATAAATAAGGAAGAGTGTAAAAGCAAAAGCTGAAAGTTCTATCTAGAAAGGAAATTCATGGTTGATTATCCCCAATAGCTTAGTGATACTAAGTTTGCATAAAAAGTATTAATAGTTAACGAGTGATGTTAAGTATTTATCTCTAGGAGATTTCATGAAAATAGCAGTTGCTAAAGAAATAGAAGTTTGTGAACGTCGGGTGTCATTAATTCCTGACATTGTAGCTAAGTTAGTCAAACAAGGATTAGAAATTTATGTAGAAACTGGTGCAGGAGAAAAAGCATTTTTTACTGATGCTGACTATGAAGCAGCAGGAGCAAAAATTGTTAGTGATTCTGCGACATTATGGAGTGAAGCTGATATATTACTCAAAGTTAGTCCTCCCCAAGAAAGAGAAGATGGACGTTCTGAAATAGATTTACTTAAACCTGGATCTGTTTTAATTAGCTTTCTCAACCCTTTGGGAAATCCGCAAATAGCACAAAAATTAGCACAACGGCAGGTTACAGCTTTAAGTATGGAATTAATTCCCCGTACTACCAGAGCGCAAAGCATGGATGCTTTATCTTCCCAAGCATCTCTGGCAGGGTATAAAACCGTACTTTTAGCCGCCGCAGCATTACCCAAATATTTCCCGATGTTAACTACTGCGGCAGGTACTATTGCCCCAGCTAAAGTATTTATTATGGGTGCGGGTGTTGCGGGTTTACAGGCGATCGCCACTGCAAGAAGACTAGGAGCAGTAGTAGAAGCCTTTGATATTCGTCCAGCCGTCAAAGAAGAAGTACAAAGTTTAGGGGCGAAATTTGTCGAAGTTAAATTAGAAGAAGAAACCGTTGCCGCAGGTGGTTACGCAAAGGAAATATCAGAAGACAGTAAAAAACGTACCCAAGAATTAGTTGCTACCCACGTTAAAAATTCCGATGTAGTTATTACCACTGCCCAAGTACCAGGCAGAAAAGCGCCTATTCTCGTTACAGAAGAAATGGTAAAAGGGATGAAACCCGGTTCTGTAATAGTAGACTTGGCCGCAGAACAGGGTGGAAACTGCGCTTGTACCGCACCGGGTAAGGATATTGTGTGGAACGGTATAACGATTATTGGACCAATTAATTTACCTTCATCCATGCCTGTACACGCTAGTCAACTTTATTCTAAAAATATTAGTGCATTGATGCAGTTGTTGATTAAGGATAAAGCCTTACAGGTTAATTTTGCGGATGATATTGTTGATGCAGCTTGTGTTACTTATGGTGGTGAAATTAGGAATCAACGGGTAAGGGATGCTTTGCAAGCTGTTGTGGTTTAGTTTTGAGGATTTTTTAACAAACCACTCCAGGCACAGAGTTCACAGAGGAAGAGGAGTTAGAGAGAGTTTTCTTGTGGGGCGGGCATATTGCCTGCGCCTGGAGACAGGAGGTTTTGCTGTTGACTAGATGGGTTTATTTTCTTGTTGACTGAACAGGCTGGAAGCCTTTTCTACAAAAGGATAGAGATAGTTTGTTTTTTACTATTCCCTAAAAATCAAAATGAATGAAACTTTACTAGCGGCTTTATTTGTGCTTGTTTTGGCTTCTTTTATAGGCTTTGAAGTCATTAACAAAGTTCCCCCGACTCTGCACACTCCTTTGATGTCGGGTTCTAATGCTATTTCTGGTATTTCGGTAATTGGTGCAATTCTCGCTGCGGGCGAGAGAAATACCAATTTATCGGTAATTTTGGGTTTAATTGCGGTGATATTGGCAATGGTTAACGTTGTCGGTGGTTTTTTGGTTACAGACAGAATGCTGCAAATGTTTAAAAAGAAGGATATTAAAGCATGAATACTTTTATTCCCACTGGGATTCAGCTAACTTATTTAGTAGCCGCATCATTATTTATCCTGGGCTTGAAAAAGCTCGGTTCTCCCGCTACAGCTAGAAATGGTAATCTTGTCGCTGCTGTGGGTATGTTGTTAGCTGTGGTTGCCACCTTGTTAGATCAGCACGTATTAAATTACGAGATGATTTTAGTAGGTTTGGTCATTGGTTCAGTTATTGGGGCTGTGGCAGCTTACAAAGTGCAAATGACGGAAATGCCCCAAATGGTAGGTTTACTTAACGGTTTGGGTGGTGCATCTTCCGCACTTATAGCTGTGGCTGAGTTTTGGCGGTTATTGGGAAGTTCTCAACCTATTCCTTTAGATATCAATATATCTATGTTATTGGATGTGTTGATCGGTGGTGTGACGTTAACCGGTAGTTTTCTTGCTTTTGCCAAATTGCAAGGTTTAGTTAGTGGTACTCCTATTACTTTTCCTTTGCAGCAACCTGTTAACCTGTTGCTTTTAAGTACATATCTGGCTGGAAGTGTTTATTTAATCATCTCACCGGATAGCTTACCGATATTTTTAGCAGTGGTAGCGGTTTCCTTGGTGTTGGGAGTGATGTTTGTATTACCCATTGGTGGCGGTGATATGCCAGTGGTGATTTCGCTGTTAAACTCTTTATCAGGTGTTGCTGCGGCGGCTGCGGGTTTTGTGGTGATGAACAATATGTTAATCATCGCCGGTGCTTTGGTGGGTGCGTCGGGTATCATCCTTACCGAAATTATGTGTAAGGCCATGAACCGGTCGTTATTCAGTGTGTTATTTAGTGCTTTTGGTTCTGTAACTACTGCAAGTTGTGGCAGTGCTGCGGGTACAAGTAACCAAACTGTTCGCAGTATTGACGCTGAAGAAGGGGCGATGATGTTGGGTTATGCGCGTTCTGTGGTGATTGTACCAGGTTATGGGATGGCGGTTGCTCAAGCACAGCATAGCGTCCGGGAGTTGGCAGATCAATTAGAACGCATGGGTGTGGATGTGAAATATGCCATACATCCGGTTGCGGGGAGAATGCCGGGACACATGAACGTATTATTGGCGGAAGCTAATGTGGCTTATACGCAGTTGTATGATATGGAGGACATTAATCCGCAGTTTGAACAAGCTGATGTAGCGTTAGTGATTGGTGCTAATGATGTGGTAAATCCTGCGGCGCGTAGTGATGCGAATAGTCCGATTTATGGAATGCCGATTTTAGAGGTTGATCGGGCGAAGCAAACTATTGTGATTAAGCGCGGTATGAGTGCGGGTTTTGCTGGTGTGGATAATGAGTTGTTTTATAAGGATAAGACGACGATGTTGTTTGGTAGCGCTAAGGATATGGTGGCTAAGTTGGTTAGTGAGGTGAAGCAACTTTAGTTTAATTTTAGGG
>JBJTUF010000179.1:0-11431 GCA_046080565.1 Cuspidothrix sp.
TCGTAGTATTCGACAAAAGTCAAGACGAGCTGCGATGAATGATCAATACATGATTTCTGTGTTAGCAGCATCCATCGCAAACTATTCTCCTCTACTGTAATTCCCCTGTCAATAGGGCTTGAGATGCGCTAACCCTGGTAAAGAACGAATACAACAACTAGAAAATAGTGTCAACGGGAATTTTATTTTATTCAATAAACAAGATAGAATTCTTTTTGATCTAATTTATGATCTAATTATCAGTATTTATAACAAAGATTTAGATATAGATTTAGAATCTGCTTTAACTTTTATTACAACTCATCAAGAATGGTATCACTGGATTTTTACAAAGTTTGGTATTACTCTACCTAAAAAATAAAACCTCAACTAAGTGAATGAAGCAGGTTGAGATAAAAACTTAATCCGTGAAATGATTGAAGAAGGATGAAGATTTTCATGCAGTTATTATCCTACTGCAAAACCTGTAAATTGCCCTTTATAATGAGCATAAAATCCTAAAATAATATCTTCTTTATTGACACCAGCAGCCATTAATTCATTAGCAATACCAATTTCTATACCATCTCTTTGTATCCAGATTTTATCATCTTTAATATCAACATGAATAATCACCCCATAAGTTCTAATTTGTTGTTTCTAACCAATATTTAATATCTGATAATGATGACGTTGGGTATTGAAATTACCATTAGCAACACTTGATAATCGGTTAGCAGAAGCGGCGATTCACTGTGGTGTTAGCCTGATTCTTGATAAAGAATAAACTTGTTATGAAATGGTAAAAAATGGAAATAATATAAATTATTATCCCACCGCAAAAGCTGTAAATCGTCGCAGAAAACGAAACCATAAAAAAATAACCCATTGTTACCTATAGCAACAACGGGTATTAATGAAGATTAGTTAATTATCGAGAAGCAAGTTGTGGATCTGCCCAAATTTTGCCTCTTTCACCAAAAGTTACCGCCTGATCTCCTTCCTCAGTCACATCAGCAGTTTTACCATCATTAGACACCTGGATCAAAGGCCAATCTTCTTGACCTAATTCACCAGAACGGAATAAGACATTTTTCGGTTGTTTTTTACTCCAACCTAACAAAATAGCTATCTTTTCATGATCATCTTTTGATTCTGCTGGATGAACCACATTAATATTATTTTGTTGACGATCCCAAATAACGGCTTGATCTGTCGCATCCGCGGTGTTGAAAATAGCGACAAATCTACGTGCTAAAAAGCGATCGCCCTTCTCAGACCAACTTACAGGCACTAACACCCCAATTTTACCATCATTATCAGTATCTTCCGACACACTAGCCTGTTTATTTAATAGAGGATCACCCATCACATTAGTTGATGCCATCACCCGTAACCGCTTAGTTTGTCTATCCTCCACAAACAACACACTATTAACCCGGCTATTGTGCATTTCCGGTTTCACTTCCATGTGCACCCGGCTATAAATTGCGTATTTACCATCAGGAGAAACAACCGGAATACTTCGGTAATATCGGACACCACCACCTTTTCCGCCAACCTTTTCCTGAGTAGTCATAATCCATTGCCAGGGTATAGGATGGGGACTACCTATAGGATCAGCTTGTACCATTTCTGATTCATTTGGTTGTTCACTCACAGGTATTTCCGGGTTTTTCGGTCTCACAGTTGATGTTGCTAAATCTTTTGATTCAGAAACCGCATTTTGCCCAGAATTTAGCTCTGTGTCTTTTGCATCTCTTAATTTTTGAATTACATTAATTTGATTAACAGATGTTTCTCCTGGATTTTGTGCCACATTCACTACTAATGTTGTAGTTTTGCGAACCACATTATTGACCACCGGAGCATGATCTACTTTTGCATCAGCAATAACTTTATCAGTTGGTAATGTTTGTATTCCTTCACCAATAGATATTTTTCCTGTTCGAGAGTTAACCTCAGCAAATTGTGAATTTATTTGCCCAAAAATCCCCTTTTCTACTGATTTTGCCTCCGACTTAGCATTTCTTGAACTAATCTTTTTTACTTCCGTTTGTTTCGCCACAGTAGCATGAAGAGACATTCCTACTAACGGTGAAATGACAATAATAATAGCAATGTATTTGATAAATGGTTGAACACGAAACCATCCTGACACCAAAAGGGATTTAAGCATGATAAGACTCTCTAGGGGCAGTTGCTAAATGTGGGCAGTATTTATACAGGAAGGGTAAAGGTTATGACTATATGTATATCAGCAAACCACAAGGTTTTACACGATAACTGACGGAAAAGTTAAATGGCTTTACAAAATTTTGATTGCCAGTATTTACTCCTTATTGATCTTGATATACTTGCCACCAAGAATTACTTCCGGTTAACAGTAAATTACATTCATCAATAACTGTTTGAATTCCTCTTGATTGAGATAAAATCCAGATCCCAATGAATTGAACACAGCTATCTTTATTGTCAGCAAAATTGAGTTGTGCCTTTGTAGTTAAGTTCTAAAGATGCAACAACAACACCATCAAGCACAGCTAACTTTGAAAGTATGTTTCACAAAAGATGATTAATGATATTTCATCACCTGACTTTTACTGAGTTTGCTAAGGCTGCCCCTGTTAATCCAGTAGCAATTTATACTTACTCAACCTTTTTCCAACATTGTCTTAACAACTTGCTTTGTTCTGATCTAGCTATAGTAGTTTAGACTCTATACCACTAAAAGCTATTTACTTCTGGCAAATTTTAATTTATTGGATGCACAATCAATAATAAACAAAAAAATTAAACTCAAGTAATCAAATTTACAAACTGCAATATACATTCGTAAATGCTGCGATTAAGCCAAGGATCGAATAATTTTGATTTATTAGGCAAATAAGTATCTACCTGTAAAACACAGCTAGACAAATAAAACCTATCAATAGTAGATGCGATTGGTAGTAGTTTAACTAAATTACCCCGGAATTATAGCTGAATCAACTTTGTTTTTGCTCAACCAATAGTCAACACTATACCATCAAACTCCAAAAATTTATCTCCCCTGGACAAAAACCCTAAACATAATTCTATTAAGATGGAAATCAAGTCAGTTGTCAGTGATGAGGAACACACTTAGCATTGATTCATGACTCACAACCGATAATTCATAATTAATAACTAATGAAAATAGTATTTTTTGGTACTCCTGATTTTGCCGTTCCCACTTTACAAAAACTATTGCAAAACCAAGACTTTCAGATACTAGCAGCTATCACCCAACCAGATAAACGCCGAGAGCGTGGTAATAAACTGACACCTTCACCAGTTAAAGTTTTAGCTACAGAACATCATATCCCTGTTTGGCAACCAGAAAGAATAAAAAAAGATGTTGAAACCTTAACACAACTTCAGCAGATGCAAGCAGATATATTTGTTGTTGTTGCTTATGGGCAAATTTTATCTCAAAAGATATTAAATATGCCTAAGCTGGGTTGTATTAATGTCCATGGTTCTATTTTACCCCAGTATCGAGGCGCAGCCCCAATTCAGTGGTGTATACATAACGGAGAAAAAGAAACCGGAATTACAACCATGCTGATGGATAAAGGCATGGACACAGGAAATATGCTACTAAAAGCAACTACACCCATTGAACTACTCGATGACGCTCAAATTGTAGGTGAAAAATTAGCTGTTATTGGTGCAGATTTACTCATAGAAACCTTATACAAACTAGAACGAAAGGAAATCACACCCATTCCTCAAGATCATACTACTGCAACCTACGCCTCTTTAATCCAAAAGCCAGACTATAACCTAGACTGGACAAAAACCTCCATTCAACTACATAATCAAATTCGCGGTTTTTATCCCTACTGTACCGCCACCTTTCGCAACCAACCAGTAAAAATTACTGCTACTGTTCCCCTTGAACCTGAGTATATTAACGGTTTACCACAGCAGTTCAAACAAAAAATAGATAACATATCTAACCTGTCAACCATATCAGGTCAACCTGGAGAAGTAGTAAATATTACTAAGGGATTAGGTGCAATTATTCAAACAGGGTCAGGTTTACTGCTACTGAGAGAAGTACAACTCACAGGTAAACGTCCCCAGTCAGGATGGGATTTTGTCAATGGTACAAGGTTAACACTGGGTGAAGTAATCGGGAATGGGTAATTGGTAATTGGTAATTGGTAATTGGTAATTGGTAATTGGTTAATGGGAAAAAACTTCTCCCTGACTCTTACCTATTGCCTAATTTTCATAGAACCTGCAACGATGACAAGGGCCTGCTGGGTTAACTGCACAACGGATAATTTCGGAATGAGCATTAAAATTGCAGGTCGCATCACCTATAACCCAACGTCCCTCAAATAAACTTTTTTCTTCTGGTCGGTTAGCTTTTTGTACGTAAATAGCAATATTATGTAAACTATAGCGTCCTGCTTTAAATTGATATCTGTGACGGCGTTCTAGAACTGCGTAGGTTTTACCCTCAACATCAAGATAGTTTCCCGGTTGAGGTGTCCAATCAAGTTGTAATTTCCCCAGAGACTGACGCGGATGTGTCAAAATTACCTCGGTGGGTAACGAATTTAACTCCATGATAAGTTTATATTATCGGTTTTACTCATAAAGTATACTATCGTAATATTTTGGCACTTTTTTACTTGATGGTTAAAAAAGCAGATACTATAGCAAGAGGCACGGAAGTACCAGAGCAGGAATAAAGAGGAAAATCCTTATTATATATATGTTTCAAGGATTCATAATGTCCTAATTATCCTGGCTACAGCTATAATAAACGCTATAAGTGTTAGGACTTAGGCATTTTAAGGAAATGCAGGGGTTTGAGATTGCTTCCTTACGTCGCAATGACAGTATTTGAAGTAGGTTTTGGGTAAGTCCAGAAGTGTTAGGACTTAGGCACTATAAAAATTGATATGCACCAATTTATATCTTAATCTTGGCAAAAATATCTATCTTTAAACTTGATTAAATAAGACTAAGATAATTTTATATCTTCCTCTAAAAGTTAACATTTCATCATAATTTGACAAAGATGAAACAAAATATAGAAAATTAATAATAGGTATGATAGATGACCTAAAAAATATAACTATTAGTTTACATATCTTTACAAATCAGCATATTGAGTAAAGAGTTATTTGGGTAAACACTAAATAGCCATGTTGCTTATTACAGCTAGGTAACAGCGATCTTAGTAGATGAATTGTCCAAAGTGTCTATTACATTGTTTAAAGTTATGTAGCCTTTTGCTTACAAGCTATCAAGCCCTGGGGTAAACTATGCGTTGATTATGATTATTCCATTCCAGAAGAACACCCGAAAGGAGCAGTTTTTTCAATGTCTCATACCGTAAAAATCTACGACACCTGCATTGGCTGCACACAATGCGTTCGCGCTTGCCCCACCGACGTACTAGAAATGGTTCCTTGGGATGGCTGTAAGGCTGCTCAAGTGGCTTCTTCTCCTCGCACAGAAGACTGTGTAGGTTGTAAGCGTTGTGAAACTGCTTGCCCAACTGACTTTTTGAGCATTCGCGTTTATCTAGGTGCTGAAACAACTCGCAGCATGGGCTTGGCTTACTAAGAACTGCTAAATTCTTAGTGTTTTTATAGCTGAGGAATGAGGATAGGATAATTCTTCCCTCATTCCTCAGCATTTTGTTAGGTGGGAATAGGCAAGAGGCAATAGGCAATAGGCAATAGGCAATAGGCAAGAGGGAACAGTCAACCGTCAACCCATTCCAGCAACTATACTTAGAATTTAATCATCCTGAAACCGGAGTGGTTTAAGCAATGTGTGGAATAGTTGGATATATAGGTACTCAGGCAGCGACGGATATTTTACTGGCTGGATTAGAAAAATTAGAATATAGAGGTTATGATTCGGCGGGGATTGCGACTATTTGGGAAGGTGATGTTCATTGTGTGCGGGCTAAGGGTAAATTGCTTAACTTGCGTTCTAAACTGGAACAAATCGCCACTCCTGCTCAAATTGGTATTGGTCACACGCGCTGGGCAACTCATGGTAAACCTGAAGAATATAATGCCCATCCTCATTTAGATACGGCTTTGCGGGTGGCGGTGGTGCAAAATGGGATTATTGAGAATTATCGAGAGTTACGAGAACATCTCAAAGCATTAGGACATGAATTTCGTTCGGAAACAGATACAGAAGTAATTCCTCACTTAATTGCTGAGTGTTTGAAACATACTTCTGAAAATCCTCTTTCTACTTCGATATTTTTAGATGCGGTGCGAGAAGCTGTGAGTAAGTTAGAAGGAGCTTATGCAGTGGCGGCTATTTCCGCAGACTTCCCGGATGAAATGATTGTAGTTCGCCAACAAGCGCCTTTAGTAATTGGTTTTGGTCAGGGTGAGTTTTTCTGTGCTTCTGATACCCCGGCAATTGTAGCCTATACCCGCGCTGTATTGCCCCTAGAAAATGGCGAAATTGCCCGTTTGACTCCTTTGGGGGTGGAGGTGTATAACTTTGCTGGAAATCGCTTGAAAAAGCATCCTCGCACCTTGAACTGGAATCCCATCATGGTGGAAAAACAGGGTTTCAAACATTTTATGCTCAAGGAAATCTATGAGCAACCGGGGGTAGTACGGGATTGTTTGGAGGCTTATTTTCCTGCTAGTTCGGAAACACCTGTAAATTTAGGTTTACCAGAGGAATTTTACGCAGATTTAGAACAAATTCAAATTGTGGCTTGTGGTACAAGTTGGCACGCGGCGTTAGTGGGTAAATACTTATTAGAACAATTGGCAGGTATCCCCACACAGGTACAATATGCTTCGGAGTTTCGTTATGCACCAGCACCTCTAAGTCCCCACACTCTAACTATTGGGGTGACACAATCTGGGGAAACGGCGGATACTTTGGCAGCTTTGGGAATGGAAAAGGAACGCAGACAAGGTAAAGAGGCTAAGTATCAAGTGCGACTGTTGGGAATTACTAACCGCCCGGAAAGTAGTTTGGGGAATATGGTGGCAAATATTATCAATACCCATGGGGGAATTGAAATTGGTGTAGCTGCAACAAAAACTTTTGTGGCGCAATTGATGGCTTTTTATGCTTTGGCTTTAGATTTAGCTTATCATCGTCAGGCGATTAGTAATTCAAGAATTGAGGAAATTCTCAAAGGTTTACGTCAGTTACCTGGGGAAATTGAAACGATTTTAGAAACTCAAGAAAGATATATTGAACATTTGGTACATGATTTTTCAGAAACAAAAGATTTTATCTTTATTGGTAGGGGAATTAATTTTCCCATTGCGTTAGAAGGGGCTTTGAAATTAAAGGAAATTAGCTATATTCATGCGGAAGGTTATCCAGCAGGGGAAATGAAACATGGACCTATTGCTTTGTTAGATGCAAAAGTTCCGGTGGTAGCGATCGCAGTTCCTGGTAATGTATATGAAAAGGTAATTTCTAATGCCCAGGAAGCAAAAGCTAGAGATTCAAGGTTAATTGGTGTTACTTCTGTCAAAGATGGAGAAGCGTCCGAAATTTTTAATGATTTAATTCCTGTTTCGGAAGTGGAGGAAATTCTTTCACCAATTCTCACAGTAATACCATTGCAATTGTTAGCTTATCATATTGCAGCAAGAAGGGGTTTAGATGTAGATCAGCCTCGTAATTTGGCGAAGTCGGTAACAGTTGAATAAATTATAATTTGTAGGCGGTTTAGCTTTTGTAAAAGGAGAATAAAGTTGGAAAATAAATAAAAAAGTTGTACAATTTCTCCTGTGGGTGTATGTACCGATCATCCAAAGGAGAATTTCTTGTGGGTAGGAGCAGAATTAGAATTATTAGAGGTGGGGGCGGACGTAAACCCAAGTTATCTATTCGTGAACAACTAATTTTAACTTTGGTGTATCTGAGGCACATGACAACATTTCAACTGCTGGGGATTCAATTTGGAGTCAGCGAATCTACAGCAAATAGTACATTTACGCTGATTAGTCATATAATACCCACAGCAGTAAACAAAATTTATCCACACTCCATAAATTATGGCTAATACAGTTTACAAAGTATGAGGATGGCTGTTCATATTCAATCCAGTTTGCTATTTCAGTACCATCGGCTGTTTTATCGCATATAAAAGCAAGAATGAATGTTTGCATATTTTGTGAAGCTAAAATTTTTGCTCTCACAGCAAAGTTTAATATTTATACTTAACAGCTAAGTCAGAAAACTTTAATGTATTTTTACATAAATAAAATTATACTAATATACAATATAATCAAACTTCTCCCAAATAGGCTTATCCATAAATTTTACCTTCAGGGTTCAGTAATAAACTTATGAAACTCAAACCACTATCACAAATACTTTTAGGGCTATCTATTGCTCCCATTATGGCATTGTCCTTACATCAGCCAAGCTATGCAGGTCAGAAATATAGGTGTGACACCAGTGGGAAACACCCTATTACCCGTGTTCGCACAGGTCGCGGTGAAGAACCCATGTTACTTTGGATCAGTAACTCTTTTATTCTGTCTCCAGAAGAACGTTGTCAAATAGTTAGCAATAGGTTACAGAGATACTACGATAATCAAATGATGCCCTATCTCACATCTAGAAAAAACATCAACGGTTATCCTGTATTGTGTATAGTTGATAGAGTGCGTGGTAATTGCCTCAAGGAAGATGTAGTAGTTACTCTTAAACCTGGTACTGATCCTGGTAGGGTTTTGAGACAAATAAAATATTTCCGTCGGGGTGCTGCGGGTGCAAGACCTGTACCCTTGAGTGGCAGTAAAACAGTGATTTATGAAGATGGTGAATTTTATCTCAACCTGAATGAAATTTTAGAAGAAGAAAATTAAGACAGTATTTTACAAATGAGTCCAACTTATAAATGATTCGTAAATGTCTACTGTCAGGGCTCCATTCGGCACTGGTACTTTTAACCTGTCTGGGAGGAATAGCCATTTCTCTTCCAGCAGAAGAACCAGAGTCTTCGCTTTTACCTGATGCTGGTCAGGTGTCAGATCATCATGTGAAACAAACAGCAAAATTCATCACTGTGAAAATTCTGTCAAATGGCTTTTTGGGGACAGGAACACTCATCAATAAACAAGGAAAAGTTTATACTGTTATCACTAATGATCATGTATTGAATGCTGCTGATCCACCTTATCAAATTCAAACCTTTGATGGCAGAATTTATGCGGCTCAAGTTTCCCAAGTGGTGAAATTTGGAGATGATGATTTGGGGTTATTACAGTTTAGTTCTGAGCAAGTTTATCAAGTTGCATCTGTTGGAAATTCATCTGTGTTAAATGTAGGGGATGAGGTTTTTGTCACTGGGTTTACCAGCGAAAGCAAGGAGATAATTTTCACAAAAGGTAATGTATCTCTATTCCTTGACAAGCCCCTGGAAGGAGGCTATCAAATGGGATATACAAATGATATTGATAAAGGTATGAGTGGGGGTCCTGTACTGAATTTTCAAGGTGAGTTAGTTGGTATTAATGGCTTACACAAAAACCCTGTATGGGAAGCACCTGATTTATATGCTGATGGTTCACAACCTTGTAAACCTGTACAGGATATGATTATTCGTTCTAGTTGGGCTATACCCATAGAAACTGTAGCGCGACTTGCTCCTAAATTTGTGCAAATTAAACCACCTCAGTTGTTGTTATCTTTGGAGTCAGAGAGTATTATAATTTTCTCGATATCAATAATCTGACAACATATTTTGGATTAGCAATCAAAAAATCTTATTCATCATTAAATCTTGGAAATCCTGATTCAGACAGTTTAATTCGTATAACTAAAATCCCAACAAAATCCCAACTCTTAAAACATGAAACTTACCTATAGACTAACTGCGGCTTTAATTACTTCAACTATAATATTGGTACAACCACAAAATTTAGCAGCTTTAGAAAATAATGAAATTAATAATATTGCTAAACAAATAATAGTGAGAATTGACGGTGTAAATCAAGGAACTGGAGTAATTGTTAATAAACAAGGTAATACATATACAGTGTTGACTAATCGGCACGTTGTCCAATTACCAGGAAATTATACTTTGCAGACACCTGATGGACAACCTTATACTTTTAATTCTAGTCAAGTTAAGCAATTACCAAATTTAGATTTAGCAGTATTGCAATTTAATAGTAATAAAAATTATAGTTATGCTAAGTTAGGTGATTCAAGTAAATTGACAGAAACTACACCAATTTATATTGGTGGTTGGGGTGTTAAGGATGCGTTTTGTTTAGAACGTTGTTACCGTTTTAGTGATGGGAAAATTATTAGTATTTCGCCTCAGTCTAAAGATGGTTATAGTTTGATTTATAGTAATCCTGTGAAACAAGGAATGAGTGGGGGACCTGTACTTAATGCACAAGGAGAGTTAGTTGGAATTAATGGTAATTCATTTACTGATCCTAATACTGGTATTACTGATTTTGCTGGTATTCCTATTAATGAATATAAGGTTGCTGTGGGTATTGGGAATAAAGTAGATGATCCCCCACCAAGTCCAACAACTAATAACGCACCAGCTAGAAATTTGGCTAGAGTTGATTATAGTAAATTTGATTTAGTGAGAACTCTTTCGGGTCATTCTGGCGATGTTACTTCTGTAGCCATCAGTGCCGATGGTCAGACTTTAGTTAGTGGTAGTGGAGACAATACTATCAAAATATGGAATCTAGGCACAGGTCAACTCATCCGCACCTTATCTGGTCATTCTGAACGGGTTAGGTCTGTAGCCATAAGTCCAGACGGGAAGACTTTAGCTAGTGGTAGTGACGACGATACTATCAAAATTTGGAATTTAGGCACAGGTCAACTCATCCGCACCTTATCTGGTCATTCTGCGGGGGTTTGGTCTGTAGCCATAAGTCCAGATGGGAGGACTTTAGCTAGTCTATACTCTGGTAGTATAACTAGTAGGGGTACTGTGGAACATATCATCGGAATCTGGAATCTAGCAACAGGTGAACTAATCCACACTTTATCTAGTTATTCTAAGGGGGTTGCGATAAGCCCAGACGGGAACACTTTAGCTAGTGATAGTTACGACAGAGCTATCACAATCTGGAATCTAGCCACAGGTGAACTAATCCGCACCTTATCTGGTAATTCTGCGGGGGTTAATTCTGTAGCCATAAGTCCAGACGGGAGGACTTTAGCTGGTGGTAGTGACGACGATACTATCAAAATTTGGAATTTAGGCACGGGTCAACTCATCCGCACCTTATCTGGTCATTCTCACTCGGTTTTTTCTGTAGCCATCAGTGCAGATGGTCAGACTTTAGTTAGTGGTAGTTACGACAAGACTATCAAAATTTGGAATCGAGGAACAGGTCAACTCATCCGCACCTTATCTGGTCATGCTAGCTATGTTAGCTCTGTAGCCATCAGTGCCGATGGTCAGACTTTAGTTAGT
>JBJTUF010000180.1:0-6848 GCA_046080565.1 Cuspidothrix sp.
TAACACTTTCTGGTATATTTCACTTATCATTTTACTCTGTTAGTTCATATTTACTATTTATTACTTATCTTTTTTTGCTCCCACATTCTGTATCTCTTACTACATAAGCTTTTTCTCCTTCTTGTCCCCCTGTCAGATGTAATTTATGAACGGAATTTTTAAAACGAACCGCTCCAGAAGCAGAGAGCGCGGAGGTAGAGAAAAAAAGGTATTCATATCCTATTTAGGATTGCTATATCTTAGTTATATTGAGAATTTTTAACTTGACTGCAAATACAACAGCAAGTATCGTATAATACTATTAGCTAATCCTTGCATAAATTAACAAGTATGAATATATACAGACAAATTAACAAATCCCGTATTTCATGGCAGGGAGTTTTTGCAGTAATCATATTTGTGTTTATGTATTTGCCTATTTTGGTACTGGCTTTTTATAGTTTTAATCAGTCACCCTACAGTGCTAAATGGCAGGGATTTACTTTAGAATGGTATGGAAAATTATTTGCTGATGAACGGATTTTATCTGGATTATATAATAGTTTATTGGTAGCTTTTTCTGCTGTGGGTGTGGCGGCAGTGTTGGGAACATTAATGGCTGTGGGGTTGGCACGCTATGATTTTCCTGGTAAGAAATTATATCAGGGAATTGCTTATTTACCCTTATTAATTCCTGATATTGCGATCGCTGTTTCGACGCTAGTATGTTTAGCAGCTTTTGCCATTCCTTTGAGTATCTGGACTATTATCGCTGCTCATATTGTTTTTTGTCTATCCTATGTTGGCTTGGTAGTTTCTTCTCGCATGAATAATATCAATCCCCATTTAGAAGAAGCAGCTTTAGATTTAGGTGCAACACCAGTACAAGCTTTTATTTTAGTTTTATTACCTCAATTAATGCCGGCAATTATTTCTGGTTGTTTATTGGCATTTGTGTTGAGTTTAGATGATTTTTTAATTGCTAGTTTTACGGCGGGAAGTGGAACTAATACCTTACCTATAGAAATTTTTAGTCGCATTAGAACTGGAGTAAAACCAGATATTAATGCTTTAAGTGTGATGTTAATTTCTATGACTGCTATTGTAGCTTTGATAGGGGAATTGATTCGGACTGCGGGGGAAAAGAGAGAATAGAAAATGATAAAGAAAATACAGGAAATTCTTAAATTACTACTTTCTTTATTAATATTGCTACCCTTTTTTGGCTTGACAATTCGGTGTCTTTGGTACCTTGTTAGATTGTTCAATAGTGTTGAGCCTCCAGTACAGGCAGCAATTATTACAGCTTTTGTAGGTTTTGCATCTTTAATTATAAGTAATTTCTATACACGTCAAAGAGAAATTAATTTAAAGCTCAGAGATAAGAAAGTTGAAGTATATTCAAAATTGATTGAATCCTGGATACAAACATTTTTAAATGTTAGCTTAAAATCTAAAAATAATAATAATTATCATGTTAATGATCTAACTAATGATGTTGATCTTCAAGACTTTACTAAGACCCTCAAGGAAATTACAGATGATTTAATTTTATGGGGTTCAGATGAAATTATTAAGAATTATTGTGATTTACAAAAAACTTTACCTAATGAAAATAGTTCGGAAATTGTAAAAACCGTAGGACTTATAAATTTTGGAAAATTTATGTTGTGTATTAGGAAAGATTTAGGTCACAGCAATAAAGGAATAGATGAGTATGATTTAATGTCTTTATTTATAACTGATATTGATAATTTTAGAGTATCAAAATCGCAAATAGATGAGTTGATAAAAGCAATAAAAAAAGGTGATAAAATAGAGTGATTAGCTAAATCTTGCTATTAATTCGGTTATAATTTAAGTAGTTGTGATCATAAGTGTAAATTCTTCCAAAGCCTGAAAATTGCTAATTAGTTAAACTAGGAGTAAATCTGAAAGATGTCTAATACCCTATATGATAACGATTTGCAATTATGGATTGAGCAAACAATTCAACAATTACAAAATCATGAATTTGAGTCGCTGGATATTGAGCATTTGATTGAGGAGTTAGTTGATTTGGGTAAATCAGAGAAAAATACACTCACAAGCAATCTCAAAATTTTATTGGCTCATTTACTCAAGTTAAAGATTCAGCATGACGCACCCGATTCAATGAAGGGAAGTTGGTACAGTTCAGTCGTAGAACATCGTCAACGGGTTCTAGATAATTTAGCCGATACTCCCTCGCTTAAAAGTTTTCTGGCAGAAGCTTTAGAAAAAGCATATCCTGATGCTCGTAAGCTGGCAATTAAAGAAGGTAAACTTGCTAAATTTGGGGTTCGTGTAGCGCCAGAAAGTGACTATCCTATCACCTTTCCTTTTTCGATTGAGCAAATTTTAGATGAGGATTTTTATGGATTATAAATGACTTGGGAGGTTTCATGTTGTAAAAGCAGGGTGGGAATTACCCACCATAAATTCAGGACTTACGCAAAATATCTCTCAAATCGTCATTTCTCTATGACCTCTGTGCCTCTGTGGTTCGTTATTTCATGAATCTTGCGTAAGTCCTAAAATTATTAAACTGGAATTACACCTTAAACTTAGCGGTAATTCGCTTCATGGCTTCTTCCACATTTTCCCGACTATTAAAGGCCGAAATGCGGAAATAACCCTCACCCGCAGCACCAAAACCAGAACCAGGAGTTCCCACAACATTCACAGTTACTAATAATTTGTCGAAAAATTCCCAACTAGATAAACCATGGGGAGTTTTCACCCATACATAAGGTGCATTCACACCACCATAAACACTTAAACCTGCGTTTGTCAGTTCTTGACGAATGATTTTGGCATTGTCTAAATAGAAGTTTACTAAAGCTTTGATTTGTGCTTGTCCTGCTTCTGAATAAACCGCTTCTGCACCTCGTTGAATAATATAAGAAACGCCGTTAAATTTGGTAGACTGACGACGATTCCAGAGTTTCCAAAGTTCGACATTAGAACCATCAGCAGCTTTAGCTGTGAGATTTTTAGGAACAACAGTTAAAGCGCAACGAGTTCCCGTAAACCCGGCATTTTTGGAGAAAGAACGGAATTCAATGGCACAATCTCTAGCACCTTCGATTTCAAAAATAGAATGAGGTAAGGTAGGATCTGTAATAAATGCTTCGTAAGCAGCATCAAAAAAGATAATTGAACCGTTAGCTTTGGCATAATTTACCCATGCTTGCAAATGTTCTTTAGTTGCAGTTGCACCGGTGGGATTATTAGGAAAGCAAAGATAAATTAAATCAACTTTCTGACTGGGAATTTCGGCGGTAAAATTGTTTTCGGCTGTGACAGGTAAATAAACTAAACCACCATATTCACCTTTTTCATTCGCATCTCCCGTGTTACCCGCCATAACGTTGGTATCTACATAAACGGGGTATACGGGGTCTGTAACGGCGATGATGTTATTTTCGCCAAAAATATCTAAAATGTTGCCTGTATCGCATTTAGAACCGTCGGAAATGAAGATTTCATCGGCTTCTATGGCTGCACCCCTGGCTTGAAAGTCGTGGGTGGCGATTTTCTCCCTTAACCAAGCATAACCTTGTTCTGGGCCATATCCTTTAAAAGATGAGCGATCGCCCATATCTTCCACAGCTTTAATCATCGCTGTCCGACAAGCTTCTGGTAAAGGTTCAGTGACATCACCAATACCCAAGCGAATGATTTTAGCATCAGGGTTAGCTTGTGCGAAAGCATTTACCCGTCGCGCAATTTCAGGAAACAGATAACCAGCTTTCAGTTTCAGGTAGTTGTCGTTAATTGTAGCCATAGTAATTTTTGAGAAAAAAGACAATGATACACCATCTTACTTGGAGGATGGTAACAAAAAGATTCTGAATTTAAAATTTAGGAATCATTAAACAACATTTGCTGGTATCAAGAATATAGCAAAGCCAAGATTAAACAATCACTTACCCATAGATATTTTAGATCCTAGAGAACTTTATAATGATTATAGGAAAAGTCAAAAAATCACCTCAAAAAAATAGCTCTAAAATGCACTAAAATTTTGCCAAAAGACAAAAACTAAACTTGTAATAATATTTTTTTTAAAATTAATCTACATTGAAAATTAAATCAATCTAATAGTTTTTTGCAAATCCCATGCAGCTAAATATACATTTTTAATTAACAATCTACTATATTGCTTCTCGACGAGCCAAATTTCATTTTCCCTAGATGTCCAATAGATGTAGATATAGTCTAGATTATGCCACAATAGCGAAATTAGGTAAAAGCATTAGGAGTTTTAGTTGTGGAGTCCCCCCAAAAAACGTCATATCAACCAGCTACAATTGAGGAAAAATGGCAACAAACATGGTTAGAACTTGGCTTAGATAAAACGCATCAAGACCAAAACAAGCCTAAATTCTACGCACTTTCCATGTTCCCTTACCCATCCGGTAGCTTGCACATGGGTCACGTCCGCAACTACACAATCACAGACGTAATTGCCCGTTTTAAAAAAATGCAAGGGTATAGAGTATTACATCCAATGGGTTGGGATGCTTTCGGACTACCGGCAGAAAACGCCGCCATTGATAGAGGTGTACCTCCAGCTAAATGGACATATCAAAATATAGACCAGATGCGGAAACAATTACAACGTCTGGGTTTATCCTTAGATTGGGAAGCTGAACTTGCTACTTGTTCCCCCGATTATTATAAGTGGACACAGTGGATTTTTCTGCAATTTCTCGAAGCGGGTTTAGCTTATCAAAGAGAAGCCGCAGTTAACTGGGACCCCATAGATCAAACCGTACTAGCTAACGAACAGGTAGATAATGAAGGACGTTCTTGGCGTAGTGGTGCAATAGTAGAACGTAAATTATTGCGGCAGTGGTTTTTAAAGATTACCGATTATGCCGAAGAATTATTAAATGATTTGGATAAATTACCTGGTTGGCCAGAACGAGTTAAAGTAATGCAAGCCAACTGGATTGGAAAATCCACAGGTGCATATTTAGAATTTCCCATAGTCGGCTTAGATGAAAAAATCGCCGTTTATACTACCCGTCCCGATACCGTTTATGGCGTTAGCTACGTTGTATTAGCCCCAGAACACCCCTTAACTCAAGTTGTCACCACTTCAGACCAAAAAGCGGACGTAGAGGCTTTTATCAAAGAAATTAGTAACCAAAGCGAATTAGAAAGAACCGCAGAAGACAAACCAAAACGGGGTATACCCACCGGGGGGAAAGCTATCAACCCCTTCACCGGCGAAGAAGTACCCATTTGGATTGCAGATTACGTACTCTATGAATATGGTACAGGTGCGGTGATGGGTGTACCCGCCCATGACGTGCGAGATTTCAAATTTGCAAAGGAGCAAAATTTAGGGGTTAAAGTTGTTATTGTTCCCGAAATTGGAGCAGATGAAAATATCAAATCTGCATATACAGAACCAGGAATTTTAGTTAATTCAGGTGACTTCAATGGCATAAATTCAATAGATGCAAAAAAAGCCATTACGGAATTTGCCCAAAAACAAGATTTTGGTAAAGAAAGGGTACAATATCGCTTACGAGATTGGTTGATTTCTCGTCAACGTTATTGGGGCGCACCTATCCCTGTAATTCATTGTCCTGAATGTGGAATTGTCCCCGTACCGGAAAAAGATTTACCTGTACAATTACCAGCAGAAATTGAATTAAGTGGCCGTGGTGGTTCACCTTTAGCACAATTAGAAAGTTGGGTAAATGTACCTTGTCCAAGTTGCGGTACTCCAGCAAAAAGAGAAACTGATACAATGGATACTTTTATTGATTCTTCTTGGTATTTCTTGCGGTTTACTGATGCTACAAATGAAGAAAAGATTTTTGATGGTGGCAGAGTAAATGATTGGATGCCGGTTGATCAATATGTAGGCGGAATTGAACACGCAATTTTACATTTATTGTATTCTCGTTTCTTTACCAAAGTATTAAGAGATAGAGGTTTGTTAAATTTTGATGAACCATTTCAAAAGTTATTAACTCAGGGGATGGTACAGGGTTTAACATACATGAATCCGAAAAAAGGAGGGAAAGATAAATGGATTCCTTCAAATTTAGTTGATGCTAATAATCCTGTAGATCCGCAAACTGGAGAACTTTTAGAAAAGGTTTATGCTACCATGTCTAAATCTAAGGGAAATGGTGTTGCACCGGAGGATGTGATTAATAAATATGGCATTGATACGGCGCGGATGTTCATTTTATTTAAAGCACCTCCAGAGAAAGATTTAGAATGGGATGAAGCTGATGTTGAGGGACAATTTAGATTTTTAAATCGTGTTTGGCGGTTGGTTACAGATTACGCTACGGCAGGAGTTTGTAAACAGAAAGTTGAAGTTGATAAATTGAATAAAGAGGAAAAAGATTTAAGAAGAGCGATTCATCTAGCAATTCAAGCAATTACGGAAGATGTGGAGGAAGAATATCAATTTAATACTGCAATTTCGGAATTGATGAAGTTAAGTAATGCCTTGACTGATGCTAATGTGAAAAATTCGCCAATTTATGCAGAAGGGATTCTAACTTTGGTGATTATGTTAGCACCTTTTGCACCCCATATTGCTGATGAATTATGGCATTTGTTGGGGAATAAGGGAACAGTACATACTCAAGTTTGGCCGAGTTTTGATCCTGCGGCTTTGATAGCTGATGAGATTACTTTGGTAATTCAAATTATGGGTAAAACTCGCGGTTCTATTCAAGTTCCTTCGCAGTTAGATAAGGTTGAGTTGGAGAAGTATGCAAGAGAGTCGGAGGTGGCACAGCGCTATATTGAAGGGAAGGAAGTTAAGAAGGTGATTGTTGTTCCTGGTAAGTTGGTGAATTTCGTTTTGG
>JBJTUF010000181.1:0-4904 GCA_046080565.1 Cuspidothrix sp.
TTAAATCCTGTTGACATTACTTAGATACAGCGGCTAAATGGGTTCTCTCTTAAGCTACCTTGAGTTGTGTCACTTGAACATCCTCCCACATATCTAATAAATCCCCTTGTCAATAGGGTTTGAGATGCGCTAACCCTGATACTCACGGTGGACAAATTGTAATTCCTGGGAAGGGACCAGCAATCATCTACTATATCAAAATTATGCGAAAAATACCGCTAAAAGTGCGCCGAAAGTTGCCATTTTTACGCCAAACTCATGCTATATTGAAGCACTGGAAATGGTCAGAAGGTTTACACCAGGTAGGAAATAATCAATTATATGTAAATCGCGGTTTGGGAACTTATTTCCCAGGACGGTTATTTTGTCCACCAGAAGTTACTATTATTACTTTAGAAGGAAAATAAAATTCAATTTATGTTAAGTTGGGTAGAGTTAAGTAACCAGATAGAGATAAATTAAAGTTTTGTAGTCAGGACTTTAGTCCTGCTTATCTTTGTGTTGAGCAATAAATTGCTCACTACGAACTAGGATTTTATTTGATATTTAATTATATTCACCTAGTTAGTTGTAGAAATCCTAAATTAGTTATGAACAACAAGATTTCCGACTTCTTTAAGCAGTGTTCACAAATCAAATAGGATTGGTATATATTGGGTTAAAATTCTTAATTACCCATTTGGTATTAAAAATAGTATAATAGGAATCCAGGATAAATTTGTGATTTCTTATGTCTGCTACGCCGTTTGTATCTTTGGTAGATTCACCTAACTCCGTCAAATCTGATATTATTCCGCCTCTCCTTGGTGCTTCGGTGACGGAGTTAACAGGTTGGGTACAGCAGCAGGGACAACCCGGTTATCGGGGAAAACAATTACATGATTGGATATATAATAAGGGTGTGCGATCGCTCGCTGATATTTCTGTATTTCCTAAAAATTGGCGTTCAGAACTTGCAGATATTCCTATTGGTCGTTCTTCTCTACATTACCGTTCTGTTGCCCCCGATGGAACAGTTAAATATCTCCTCAAACTGACTGACGGGGAAATTGTAGAAACAGTGGGTATTCCCAGCGATAAGCGTTTAACTGTCTGTGTTTCTACTCAAGTCGGTTGTCCCATGGCCTGTGATTTCTGCGCTACTGGTAAAGGTGGTTATAAGCGGAATCTTACCCGCGCGGAAATAGTTGACCAAGTGCTGACAGTCCAAGAAGATTTTCAACAACGGGTGAGTAATGTCGTGTTCATGGGTATGGGTGAACCGTTGTTAAATACGGAAAATGTGATTTTAGCGATTAAATCTATTAATCAAGATGTGGGAATTGGTGCGCGATCGCTTACACTATCTACTGTAGGCATCCGCGATCGCATTTTACAAGTTGCCCAACACCAACTACAAATTACTTTAGCCGTTAGTCTCCACGCACCTAACCAAGCATTGCGAGAACAACTCATTCCCAGCGCCAAACCCTACCCCATTGAAGACTTACTAGCAGAATGTCGAGAATACGTAGAAATAACCGGACGTAGAGTAACTTTTGAATACATTCTTCTTGCTGAAGTCAACGATTTACCAGAACACGCTTTAGAACTATCGAAGCGTCTCCGAGGTTTTCAAAGTCATGTTAACCTAATTCCCTATAATCCCATTCAAGAAGTAGATTATAAAAGACCAACCCGCGAAAGAATAGAAGCTTTTGTTAACGTTCTCCAACAACAAAACACTGCTGTTAGTGTCCGTTATTCTCGCGGTTTGGAAGCTGATGCAGCTTGTGGACAATTAAGAACAAGTAAAAGGTAATTGGTGATTGGTGATTGGTAATAGTTTTACCACTAAACATCTAACAACTGATAACTATCTTTTAGCATAAATACCAGGCGCGTAAGCCTCAATAACTTTACCAGTACGGGTGCAAGTTATCATCAGATAGTCACAACTAGGGCATTGTGTTCTTGTAATTTGACTATCAGCAATATAGTGACGTTCAGCTGCACTACCGCAATTTGGGCAATGAATCTTTTGTGATACTTGCATTTTAAAACCCCTGGATTGAATAATTTTTTAGAAAAATTGACAAAAATTGTTTAATTATGGTCGGTAGATTTGATAGAATCAAAACGCTTGATATTCTTACTCATTATTATAAACCTGATAATTTTTACCATCATGCCTAAAAGATGTAAATTTACTTTAGATGTAAATTTTCTTCAATTAGAAGTGATCCCTATGGTTTACTCCTTGAGATAGCCTGGTTTATCCTTGAGAAAAAATGAGCTATTTTTGTATTCAACCCCTACCAGATAGGAAAAACTGTAACCAAAGTCACAAAATTTGTAGTTTTAGATTTAATTAATATTTGGATGTATAGTAATACACAGAGGGGTTAGTTTACCAACCATTAAAAATACCTAAAAAGCCTGTATAATCTGCTTTTTTAATCTTTAATTTTTAATTCCTCTCTGCGGTATTAACCATGAATAAAAAAGTATGTAGTCATTCCAAAGGCCACCACAATCACAAATTTTCTTACTAAACTAGGTTCTAATCTCCGGGCAAAATTAGCGCATAAAAAACCACCTAAACAGCCACCAAAAGCCATGATTATAACTTGATGCCAGGCAATCATACCAGCAAACATAAAGGGAATAATAGCCACACCATTAATACAACTTCCTAACAGTGTTTTAAAAGCATTGATAGAGTGAATATTTTTAATTTCTAAAAAAGTTAAACTAGCTAACATTAAAATTCCTACACCAGCACCAAAAAAACCACCATATATAGAAATTAATAGTTGAGAAACTAGGAGAATAAATAAAGGTGGAGGTGTAGCAGAATCATTGTTAGTTTGCAGTTGCAGCCACTTTTTAAGAGATTCACTAAATGTAAATATCAAGGTGGCAGCCAATAACAAATAAGGAATCATTTTTTTAAATACAGTTGGGGATGTATATAGTAAAGCTACAGCACCAATTACACCACCAATTAAACTGATACCAACTAATAATAATAATTGTCGTTTTTCAATATGCAAATCTCGACGATAAGCACCAGCACTGGCTATAGCTGCAAGCCATAAACCAGTATTATTAGTAGCATTGGCAATAATTGGCGAAACACCTGTAAATATTAGGGTAGGAAAAGTAATGAAACTACCACCACCAGCGACAGCATTTAAACCACCGGCAATAAAAGCGGTAGAAAAAAGTAATAAGCTATGAATAAGGGTGACATCTTGCGGCATTTTTGTAAAAAATAAGCCTAATTATACAGCGATATTAAATAGAATATTGGGATTTAGCAGTCCTAAACCCCTACTCAATTGTGATTTAGGAAACTAGAGAAATAAAATTTTATTTATATAGTTTCCAGTTGAAGATGTTGATGATGAAAATTGTCGAAAAAGATTTGAATATACTAAGATTTTAATATTATGTATATTTGAGACAAAATTGATTCAATATCAAATCGAAGAAATCGCTGATATTATTTAGGACTTACGCATTTTAAGGAAATATAGGAGGTTGAGATTCCTTCCTCAGGTACTAATGAAAGTATTTGAAGTAGGTTTTGTGTAAGTCCACTAATTCACGAATTCTTAAATTTATAAAATTGAATTTACCCCGTTTTAAAGTGTGACTAAAAGAGGTAAATACAACCAAGAAAAAGAATTTTTTGATGATTTATTTTAACTTTTTAATACTCCTGGTTCTTGCTGCATTGGTAAAACATCTAAAATATCGGTTTGAGAACAATATTTGAGGTCTTCTAAACATTCTAAACGTAATAATCGTTGACCATGACTAGCTTGATGGAGTAGTCCTAGTAAATCATTTTGCCATTGAGAGTAAAGAGCGATCGCACTAATTACTTCATCATTACCATTGATGTCTTCTAGAGAATAATTACTTTGTTGGCAAATACTATGAGCGATCGCCCCTGCACATACGGTATCCTCTAAAGAATAACTTCCTTCCCAACCAGAACCGACAATCCAAACGGTTTCCGGTTGCTTTTCTAAGAGAAAATTGACAACTGCTGCTCGATTAATCAAAGCTGCTGCTAGGACAATGGGAGCTTTTTCGATTCTTTGTAAGGCGCGAGTCCCATTAGTTGTACTAATAAATAAGCGCCGTCCTGCAACTAATTCTGCGGTGCAATCTAAGGGTGAATTACCTAATTCAAAACCAGCTACCTTAGCACCTCCCCGTTCTCCAGCCCTTAATCGCTTTTCTGAAGGCCATTTTTCACTCACTGCCATGAGTTGATCTAAATCGCTGAAAACTTGTACAGCTTCACCACCGGCGGCTAAAACTGTCGCCATTGTGCTAGTTGCTCGTAGTACATCAACAGCGATCGCACATTCTGGAACTGTATCAGTTGGGGTTAATTCGGGAGTGTGATATACAAATATCTTCACGTGCTGGCTACACCTATTTTTATAAGACTGCGGTACTATTCTACATACTGGATGTCCCCAACAGTTGATATTAAAATCAATCTCTTTATTAATACATAAATACTAATAAATCTTCAATAGCCTATTAATTCAGCTTTTAAGTTTTATATTAGCTATTCTAATATTAATTATAAAGAAAACTTCTAAGTACCGCTAATTGTAGCAAGGGTTTTACTATTGCCCTTTGCCTCTTGCCGTCTGCTATGTTTGGGTTTTCGGTTTTTTCAGCAACCCCTATTTATCACCTATCCATTACCCACATCTTTCTTAACATGAAATTTGACAAAAAGGAGTAGTTATGCGGGGGGGGGGAGGAAGACAAAAGATGATCAATGACTCTAATTGAAGACAAGGAGAGAAAAGAGAGATTGAAAAAGCCTCATTCTCTAGAATTAATTTCTGCTAAAAATCGAAACTGACTGACAGGATGAGGCTAATGATTAA
>JBJTUF010000182.1:0-15765 GCA_046080565.1 Cuspidothrix sp.
TCCGCCAAAGATACAACTTTATTAATCCAGAAAGTCAGGCCACGACAGTTTCTGGGCAAATCCAATCTCTTACACAACAAAGATTAGCAGTCAATCAACAGTTAGCCGCCGCCAGAGCTAATTATTTAAGTTTGCAGGAACAAGCTGGACAATTAACGGCAATTAATAATGCTCCTATATATCAACAACTAATCACTCAACAACGTCAATTAGAAACGCAGTTATCTGGAGAATTAGCGAGATTTAAACCCGATAACCCTGTCATCCAAACCTTGCAAGAAAAAAGAAATAACCTCTTACCTCTGATTGAAGCCGAAGCATCCAGAGCATTGAATATTAAAATAGCTGAAGCAGCAGCCCAGATTCGGAAAATAGAAGTTGATAGTAAACAACTGGCACAAGCTGAACAACAACTCCAAAACCAACTAGAACAACTACCCGTTTTATCTAGACAATATACTGATATACAACGAAATCTAGAGTTAGCCAATGACAGTTTGAATCGGTTTCTAGCTAACCGGGAGAAACTGCAAATAGAAGTAGCGCAAACAGAACTACCATGGGAATTAATTCAAGCACCTAATCAACCTCAATACCCAATTTCACAGAATATTCCTCGGAATTTACTGTTGGGATTTGTCGCCAGTTTTATGTTAGGTCTGGGTGCTGCCGTGTTTATGGAAGAGATGGATAATACCTATCATACTCTTGAAGGTCTTAAAGATAAGATTAAACTGCCCATATTAGGAACTCTTCCATTCGATAAAAGCATATCTAATAATTCCGTGAATCCAACCAACAAATTCAAACACGAAAATTTGCGTTATGCTGAAACAGATCAATTAACTAATCTATTTCGTCGTCATTCACCTCGCAATAGTCGCAACAGTTATTATTCTCAAGGGGCATTTTGGGAATCTTTACAAGTTTTATATAGCAATATTCAGTTGCTAAATTCTGATCAACCAATTAATTCCCTAGTTATTTCCTCATCTAGTTCTGGAGATGGAAAAAGCACAGTTGCATATAATTTAGCAAAAATAGCTGCCAGCATGGGTAAAAGGGTGTTACTGGTAGATGCCGATTTGCGTCGTCCTCAACTTCATAGATTATCAGAACTGAATAATTTATGGGGGTTAAGTAATTTAATTTCTTCAAATATGGATACCGACCAGGTGATCAAAGAAATACCCACAATGAATAATTTATTTATGATTACTTCTGGACTTATACCACCTGATCCAGCAAGATTATTATCCTCCCAAAGAATGAAGCAATTAATGGAATATTTCCATCAAAGTTTTGATTTAGTTATTTATGATGCTCCCCCAATGTTGGGATTAGTAGATGCTAGATTAATAGCTCCCCAGACCGATGGTTTGATGCTAGTTGTAAGAATAAACCAAACTGATAAATCAGCTTTATTGCAGGTTCAGGATAGCCTCAAAACATATCCTATTAATGTCTTGGGCTTAGTAGTTAATGCTGACAAGTCTCACAATAGTAAATATAAGGCTTACTACCGATATTCTGGTCAAGATCAAGTGCAAATGACTTCAGTTATTTAGTTATTACCGTCAAATTTCTAATGAAATTAGGCGATGCTGCCCCGCTTCCTAGCTTCTTTGGAGGAAATAGCGACATTTTTGATACCGGCTTTAATCATTTGTCGTTCTAAAAGTGCAAAGAAACGGTTTCTGTCCCCACCTCTAACTACAGCTTGGTTATGGGCTTCTGCGATCGCTACAGGATAACCATATCCTTTTTGTACCTGTGCCAGCATTAGCCCCAGAGCTTGCTCAAACATGGCAGAATTTTCAGCTACCCAAGCAGGAACTTCAATCCGAGCAATTTCTGTACCCACATGAACATAACAAAAATAAATAATTTGGTCGTCATACAATTCTAAAATCCGCGCATTACTGCGCCATAAAGCACCTCTTTGTCCAGGTTGAAGTTGGGTAGTCCACAAGGTTGTATCTCGCAAGGTATCAAATTTTTTACATGGCACGTATTCTAGTTGATTGGGGCAATGGGTGATACAGTCTGGGTGAGGATGGGGACAAGCTAACAAGCGTAAAAAGTTGGTAGCTTCAATGTTACGGGAGGCACTAAGATAACCCATCAAAGGGATTTTCTCTTCCTGCATTTGTTTCCAAGCAGCTAACACAGGTGGTAAAATTTGATCCCTGGCATCCATTGGTAACTGATCTAAAAACCAGTATATTAAAGAACCATCTACCATGGCTAAAACTGGTGCTGCTGTTCTCGCACTACAAGCTAGTTCCGCTAATACCGTGGCTTCGGAAGCTGTACGACGATAACTCATCCATTCTTCCGTTCTAATTCCCCACTGACGGGACACATATAAATCTTCTGGGCGATAAAATACCTCCGGCAAACTATCGAGGAGAGGGTGAAGATTTTGACCATAGTGTAAAACTACTCTACCAATATTCAGTAAGTAACAATAGGCTATTTCGTGATGATTGGGAGCAATTTGTGAACCATCTGTGGAAATGACAGTATGAATTTTAGGAGGAGTAGGAATATTCACACAGGTGTCTAAAGGTTCAACGGGTGTAGCGTTGGCAAAAAGAATGCGATCGCGCCATTCTGCTTGAGATTTAACTAATTCCTGCTGACACTCAACAGCTTTTTTTAAATATTGTTGTGCTAACTCTAATCGTTGATGACTTGCAGCTACTTCCGCACTTAAATGTTGGCTAAAACCCTGCATTTGTCCTGAAATTTTGGTTAAATCCAGCATAATGGCTAATTGTATAAGTGTGAGTAGGAAGAAACATTATGTAATTAATTAAGTAGATAAGTAGGCCTTGAAATTTATTGTTAAAGCAAGGCAAGAGGCAAGAGGCAAAAGACTTTGAGGAATTTTACATTTTGTAAGATATCTCTATTTTTTCAAGCCGACTTACTTACTATATTCTAATAATGGGGGAAATAGTGTGATCAAAAAATGGAAATTAACATTTACCATCTTCATATTCGGAACTATATTATTTAGCCCCAAAGTCAGTGCTAAAAATTTATCAAGTTTTTCCGATCTCACAATCAAATTACCGATTGTAGCCCAATCTCCTCTTAAAGATGCTGTAGTATATTTCCATCGAGGCTTAAACCGTTATACATTTGGGGATCTTGAAGGAGCAATTATAGAATATAATCAAGCCTTAATTTTATATCCTAAGTTTGCTGAAGTTTATTATCAAAGGGGTATATCTCGTCATAAATTGCGAGATTTACAAGGAGCGATCGCAGATTTTAACCAAGCAATAAATATTAGTTCTCATTATCCTGGTATGTATAATAATCGAGGACTGGTTCACCACGATTTAAGAGATTATCAAAAAGCAATCGCAGATTTTAATCAAGCTTTACTGCTCAACCCTAATTTTCCTGAAGCTTACCAAAATCGAGCTATTACACGCCATTCTTTAGGTAATAAACAGGGAGCAATTAGTGATTTGAACGCAGCAGCTAATTTGTTTCAAACACAAAAAAGAATTAAAAACTATCAAGAAGTTATTGATTTAATTACAACCTATAATTCCCAACCAAAGGGTGAAGCTAAAAACCAGATTAAATAGTTAATTTAATTTCTGTAGATTGTGTCAAAAAGCTTTTACAAATGGGCAGGAGGAGAATCGAACTCCTATGACCTCACGGCCGCCGCATTTTGAGTGCGGTGCGTCTACCAATTCCGCCACCCGCCCTTGGGTGTCACTTTTCCTATTATAGCCTATTTGTTTATTTTGGCAATAGGTAATCAGGTGAAATTTAGAAATTTTTTTTGGTTAATTGGCTAACTAAACTAGAATCAATATCTTGTAAGGTAGGACAACCGCTAAGTGTCATTGCTGCTTTTAACTCTTCTTCTAGAAGGGAGATGACATGAGATACACCGGTTTGTCCAGCTACAGCTAGTCCCCATAATATAGGACGGCCAATGAGTACGGCTTTAGCACCGAAAGCTAGAGCTTTGAGTATGTCTGTACCGCGACGGATACCTCCATCTAATAGGACTTCGGCTTTACCATCCACTGCGGCGATAATTTCCGGTAGGGCATCTAAGGATGCGATCGCACCATCTAATTGTCTACCACCGTGATTAGAAACTACAATTGCTTGCGCTCCATATTCCACAGCCCGGATCGCATCATCAGCCCGTAAAATGCCTTTTACCACCAAAGGTAGGGGACTAAGAGATTCCAACCATTCCAAATCTTTCCAAGTCACTGCGGGGTTAATTTGTTGGGCAAAATAACTCAATAATCTAGATTCTCCCTTAGTCTGGGGAATGTCTAGCCCTGAGATATTGGTTAAATTAGCAGGATACAAGCCAGGAGGTAAAGTAAACTGATTGCGGTGATCTCGTTCTCGCTTTCCTAGTATCGGCGCATCCACAGTTAGACAAATAGCTTTGTATCCTGCTTTATAGGCTCGTTCTACCAAAGCCCTAGTTAAACCCTGATCTTTGTGAATATAAAGCTGAAACCATTTTAAACCATTAGCCACTGTAGCCACTTCTTCTAAACTCTTAGTAGCAAGGGTACTCAACACCATACCCACACCGACAGCTTCTGCCGCCAAGGCTGTAGCTAGTTCACCATCTGGATGAGCTAGACATTGAAAAGCCATAGGAGCAATTAAGAGGGGTATTTGCAAAGATGCGCCTAAAACCTTGGTAGTGAGGTCAATTTTACTGACATCAACTAGCATTTTCGGGCGAAGTTTGACCCTGGTAAAAGCAGCGAGATTATCCCGTAAGGTGACTTCATCCCACGCGCCACTACTGTAATAATCAAAAGCCATCTGGGAAAGATGCTCTTTTGCTAGTTGTTCGTATTCAAATAAATTAATGGGTGATAAAGTATTCATATCGCCATTGAATCTAGCAAAATCTACCAATTCCGCCATCCGCCTGGGGATGTAGTTTCACTTTTGTGATTAATACCTTGATTATGGAGTAATTTCTGGTATTCTTGACTACCTGCCCATCGATCAATTTCTCGCGCTCTCAATACGGGTACAGGATGGGTTAATTGGGCTGTACGGGCAGATTTGACCATTTCCCCCAGTTCATTTTTACTAATTTCATCATAGGCACGGGCTTGATCAATAAAAGCATCTAGATTGAGTTGAGGTGCTAAAGTAGGAGAACCGCCGGCTAACTTCATTAATACTGACATCACAACTTTGGGATTTTGGGTAGCTAACAAAGCGGCGCGATCGCAGGTAAACTCAGCACAGCGTACCCATTCTAATAATTGTGACTGAATCGCTTGAGCCAACACAGTACCCACATTTGGGACAATTGCGGCGGCTAAAATTAATAAATTCACCGGCGTTAAATACAGACTATGATCACACTTGAGATGACCTAATTCATGGGCAATGACAGCCTGTATTTCTTCTGGTGTCAGAATTTCAATTAAGGATGTATGGATGACCACAAAAGGCTGTTTACCTCGCATGGCAAAGGTATAAGCGTTAGGGGCTGGATGTTGACGCACATATAACTGAGGTGGATCAATATCGAGAATTTCGCAAGCTTCCAATAATAACTTGTGTAAATGTGGGAGTTGTTTTTCTCCTACCAAAATACTAGAGGCGATATTTTCCACATAAAAAACTTGTTCAGCCATTGGTCCCAACCAATTCCGCACCATTATATCTAAACCGGGAATTTGTTTGAGAGTTTTAGTAGCTTCCAAGTCTAGGGGATGACGGAAGGAGTCAGCTTTTAAACCAATGAGCGAGGTTTTGAGTAAAGACATAATACTTAAATTAATAAAAATATGAATCCTACTATTTCTAACATAACAAGTTGGGTTAAAGATAGGAAACCCAATCGAAATTAATAGACATATAGTGACAATTAGGGACTGCCAAATCAAAAAATCCTCAATTAATTCTTGTGGGGTAGGCATCTTGCCTGCCCTTAAACTCGGACGGGCTAGAAGCCCATCCCACAAGATTAGATAATTTATTTCCTGGAAGTCTCTTAAAATATGTGTTTTCCATGATCTTTGTAAAGACGTTCCGTGGAACGTCTCTACAATTTCTGATTTTAACTAACCTGTGCTTCAGCAATACCCACTGGACAAGCTACATTAGTTCCACCTAAACCACAATAACCACATGGGTTTTTAGCTAAATACTGCTGATGGTATTCTTCAGCATAATAAAATTCAGGTGCATCTAAAGTTTCTGTGGTAATTTTACCATAACCTGCACTACTGAGGGCTGCTTGATAAGCATTACGTGATGCTTCTGCTAGTTGTTTTTGATTTTCGGAATAGACGTAAATTCCTGAACGGTACTGAGTTCCAGTATCATTACCTTGACGCATTCCTTGGGTAGGGTTGTGACTTTCCCAGAAAACTTTCAGTATTTGGGAATAAGAAATAATTTTGGGATCAAACACAACCAAAACAACTTCATTATGACCTGTTAAGCCGCTACAAACTTCTTGATAAGTAGGGTTAGGTGTGTAACCAGCCGCATAACCTACCGCAGTGGTGTAAACTCCTTCGAGTTGCCAGAATTTGCGTTCTGCTCCCCAAAAACAGCCTAAACCAAACATAGCGGTTTCTAAGCCTTCAGGAAAAGGAGCTTTAAGAGAATTTTTGTTAACATAATGATGTGCTGGTACTCGCATTACTTCTGCCCGCCCCGATAAAGCTTCCTCTGGTGTAGGCATAGCTGACTTTTTACCAAATCCGAATATTCCCATGGTTTTTAATGTGTATTATCTATGATTGCTATTCTTTTATATTGTAAAGATTTTTATAGCTCATTGTCGTATTTATCAGATTTTTAGACACAAATGTGGTTTTTTTTGAAGTTATACCTTGAATTATTATTAAGTAAGGTAACAAATATAGATTCCCAACTTGCCAAAGAAGTCGGGGATAGGAAATTAGCAAACAGGAAAAAAATAGATGAATGTGTCTCTAGAAGGGTTGATAACTAGCGCGAAAGCCGGAAAACTGATTAGTTTTCCCACGGATACAGTACCCGCACTAGCGACAATACCAACACAAGCGGAATCAATTTATGTTGCTAAACAACGGAGTTTAGACAAACCATTAATTTTAATGGCGGCTACTGCTGAAGATTTATGGGATTATGTTCAGGGTAGTGTGCTAGAATATCAGATTTGGCAAGAAGTTGTAAATCAATATTGGCCAGGGGCATTAACTTTAGTTTTACCAGCTAGTGACAAAATTCCTCAAGTTATGAATCCTAGTGATCCAACTACAATTGGTATTAGAGTTCCTAATCACGTAGTAGCTCAAAGTATTTTAGCGCAAACTGGGCCTATGGCTACAACAAGCGTTAATTTATCAGGTCAACCAGCTTTGGAGAAAAAAGCAGAAATAGATGCTCAATTTCCACAGGTTTTAACTTTAGAATCTATTGAATATCAAGGTTTAGGTGTACCTTCTACCGTTGCGAAATGGACTGGGAGTAATTGGCAGATTTTAAGACAAGGTAGTATTAAATTAAAGAATTGACTGCAATTTTTGTAAATATGAATTTTAACAACTGGTTGTATTTAGGAACAGGAATAGGATTAGGAATAGGTTTTTGTAGATTGTTCCTACAGTCTGCTAAATCTGAATTGATTCGTGCTGAAAATTCTCCACAACATGAAGAAAGTCAACTTTTGGAGGAATTGAAACAAACTCAACTAGCTTATTATCAAGCGCGAGAAATGAGTGAGTTTAAAGCTGGTTTTTTAGCAAAAACTAGCCATGAATTGCGATCGCCATTAAGTGGCATAATTGGATTACATCAATTGATTTTGGCAGACCTATGTGAAAATCCTCAAGAAGAGAGAGAATTTATTGAACAAGCTCATGAGAAATCCTTAAAATTACTAAAACTCATTGATGAAATTTTGAATATTTCTAAATTAGAATCTGGGAGAAATAAATTAGATGTTCAAAGTTTACAATTATCTGACTTTTTACAGGATATTTATGATTTAACTTATTTACTGGCAGCTAATCGCAATTATCCTTTTACTTTATCATTACCAGATTCAGAAATCCAAATTTTAGCAGATTACCGATGGCTAAAACAAGTATTAATAAACTTAATAAATACGACGATTAAGGAAATGGAAGAAGGAAATATTTATCTTTCTAGTAATTTACCAGTTACAGGTAATTATGTAAATATTTGCTTAGATGTACCAACTTCTGCTGTAGTTACAAGTGAATCTCTAGATTTAATCACATCTGCAAATCCAGAACTTGACGAAAATATAGATTTATCTCCAGGAATGAAATTTTTACTCAATCAAAGTTTAGTAGAGTTGATGGGAGGAAAATTAGAAATTTTGCCTTTACCCGCCAACGACGAACAAACACAGCAGTTAACTACACTGCAAATATCTATCCCTAGAGAGACTCTTGAAAACAAATCTCTTCCGTCATGAAATCATCATAATTAGACTGATTATATAAAACCATTGTGGTTGTATTATTGACTTGAAACCCAATCTTTTCATAAAATTCTTGTTTATGAGTCGTCATCAAGTATACACGCTCTACTTTTTGCATTCGCGGATGACTCAAAACAGTCTCTACTAACTTACTTCCTAACCCATTACCTTGATAGTCTGGATGAATCACCACATCCCAGATTGTAGCGCGATAGATACCATCAGAAGTCGCTCTAGCAAAGCCAATTAAGAATTCCTTATCCCATACAGAAATAACAGGTTCGCTGTTAGCAATAGCTATATCCCAATCCTTAATACTGCGTCCTTTTGCCCAAAAAGCAGTCAGGTTAAACAGTTCTTGAAGTTGATAAAGATCAATATCCGCATGACTTTGGCTAAACTGAATCTGAGAATATTTCATCTTGTTTTCCGCGAGATACCCCATCCTCAGCGAAGCAGGGTGGGGAGGGATAGTGTGTTTAATTTAATGGCTCAAAGCCCTTGAATTAATGATTACAACCCCCATCCGTATTGACGGGCCGGGTTATTGACCTATAGACACCCAATGATTTTAGTATCTTTGCTTCTGTTATGACATATTTTCAGAGAAATTACCCAAGTTGTACAGATATATGCAAGATTTTTTTAGAATTTTATTCACAAACCCATTTCCATAGAGGATGGGAAGATCCTTGTTGACGAATACGATAAACTTGCTTTTGTAAATGTTGTTGTTCTTCTAATGGTAATCCCCAAAGAATATTGCGACTTTGCCACACTAAAACAGAAGTCGTCATAGCAATACAAAAACTCAATCCCAGGCTAGATAGAGGATGAAAAATGATCATATATCGTAATGCTACCCAAGTGAAATATTGATATAACAAAGAAATTGCTGTTTGCAAGTCCCAGATGCAAAAAGGCGCAATAAATACCCACAAACCCACAACAAATAACCATCTGCCATATACTGTCAATCTATGTAGCTTTTGGACTTGTTGAGTAAAATTAGGGTCTAAAACTAATTCTTCTGGCTGAATTTGTGGTTCTTGGGGGTTATCCATAGAAGGGGAAAAACAATTCAAAATAGTGCTTGTAGCCAGTTAAGTCAACGAAATTAAAAATTCAAAAAACTTCTGCCCATCACCTATTAATGAATTTAACTTTCTGGCGAAGTTATAGAGTCTTGAATTGGGTAACTTTCAGTGCGTTCGCGCCACCAAATTAGTAGTGTACTAGCAATGAAAATACTAGAATAAGCTCCCATAATAAAGCCAATAATTAAAGCTAAAGAGAAATAATGGAGAGTTTCACCACCAAATAGGAAGATAGCGGTTAATGTTAGTAGAGTTGTTAAAGTTGTGTTAATTGACCTAGTTAAAGTTTGATTAACAGCATCATCAACAATATCCGCAATTGGTTGTTGAGGATTAAGTTTAATAGTTTCCCGAATGCGGTCATAAATAACAACAGTATCATTGACCGAGAAACCCGTGATAGTTAGCAAAGCAACGATAAAGAGGCTATCTACTTCTATCCCAAAAACTAAGCCTAAAATTGAGAAAATGCCAGTTGTCACTAGAGTATCGTGGAACAATGCCACAATTGCAAACACCGCATAATCCCACTGAAAGCGAAAAGCCATGTAGATAGTAATCAGTATAAAAGAGACTACTAAAGCTAGGATTCCAGAAGTAAATAACTCTTTACCTAAAGTTGCACCAACAGAATCAATTTGATTTTTTTGGGGGTCAAAAGTACCAATTTTTTCGCTGAGGGCAGTTTGTAAATTTGCGCGCTGTTCTGTCTCTAAGTTTTTTGTGCGGATAGTAATACCGTTCTCTAAATTCTTATCTCCTATTTTTTCAGAGATTAATTGAATACTACTATCTCCAATTCCCTGAGATTTAGCAACTTCCCGCACGACATTAATATCTATCGGTTGGTCACAGTTACCAGGTTTGTTACAGTCGCGGACAAATTGTACTCTTGTACCCCCAACAAAGTCCAAACTAGGACGTAAAGGCGCTTTGATACTGGGGTTCATAAAGGATATCACCATCGAGATTATCCCAGCCAGAATAATACTAGCGGAAATAGTCCACCATAAACCCCGTGCTTTGTTAATACGTAATTTCATTGTGCCACTCCTGTCTTATTTACTACTGGCACATTAGGAGCATACAGTTCTGTTTTCCGTAATGAGGGAATAGAAATGGCTAAAAACATCAATGTGCGACTACAAGTAATTGCGGTAAACATACTTACCCCTACACCTAAAGCTAAGGTAAGCGCGAACCCTTTGACTAACCCTGAACCAAGCCAAAATAATGCGGCACAAGCAATCCAGGTAGTAACATTACTATCTAAAATACTAGAAAAAGCGCGATAAAAACCAGATTCTACAGAGCGGTATAAAGATTTACCTGCTTGTAGTTCTTCTCTTGTGCGTTCAAAAATCAAGACGTTGGCATCAACCGCCATACCAATACTGAGAATAAAACCAGCAATCCCTGGTAAGGTGAGGGTGACACTTAATAAACAGAACGCAGCCCAAGTCAGAATGGAGTAAATTAGTAGTGAGACATTGGCGATCATTCCTGGTAGTCTATAGTACAATACCATAAATATTACGACCAAAGTTAGACCACCGATACCAGCGTAGATACTTCTTTGAATACTATCTTTGCCTAAAGTAGCACCTACAGTTCTTCTTTCCGCAATTTCCACAGGTACAGGTAATGCACCGCCACGCAACTGTACCCCTAAATCATTGGCTTCTTGGGCTTGAAAATTACCTGTAATGATTGCTGAACCACCAGTGATCCCAGTTTGTGCGTGTTCTACGCCTACAGTGGGTGAACTAATCAATTCATTATCCAGAAAAATCCCGATACTCCGCCCTGTCCCAGCTAGGTCTTTTGTGAGTTTAGCAAAGAGTTCACCACCTGTTTGATCAAAACGCAGGGCTACATTCCAATTATTACCTTGAGTGGGTTCACCGTAGGCATCTTTGAGATATTTACCAGTGAGGGGAGGATTGGTGCTTTCAAATAATTCGGCAATTGCTTGATTATTTTTATCAAACTCTTCTTTATTTTTATCAATCGCTGCTTGGTCTTTGGATTTTCTTGCTTCGTCGCGCTTTTGTTTCAAGTCGTTTTTTGTGACTTGGAAGGCAAAAAGTTGAGTTTCTGTATTTTTTTTCTGAACACGGAACTCTAACTGTGCTGTTCCGCCTAATATCCGTTCAGCTTGTTCTGGATCGTTGACACCGGGCAATTGTACGACAATTTTATCAGTACCTACAGTTTGAATCAATGGTTCGGAAACACCAAGACCATTAATTCGCCCTTCAACGACTCTTTTCACAGCTTCCAGTTCTTTTTCAGTGATTTGCTTTATTTCTGCTGTTGGTTTCACCTGAATGGTAAGCTGTGAACCGCCCCGTAAGTCTAGTCCCAAGGGTACGGGAATTGTGGCAATCACCGTAATAGCGGCGATTACTAAAACTATAATTAACGCTAATAGCGATTGCTGTTTTTGCATACCATAACTCACAACTGACAAAGGTTTTGACACTCCCCAGTCTAAAGACCCGGGGATTCTACATTCACAGACTCGCCATTAGACGACAGGTTAACACCCTTACGGGTTCGGCAGTCGCTCATGGGGGAGACCCCCAAGACCGCGCTGCCTCACCAATCGCCCAAGAGGGCAAATCTCCTGTAGCGTAAGTTCCCGTATGCCCTACGGTACTTAATCCTAATTTTAGGATGTTAATACTGGCATTGACATCCCTATCTTCAACAAACCCACAATGATGACAAACATGAGTTCTAGTCGCTAGAGATTTTTGGACTTTTTGACCGCAATTAGAGCAATTTTGAGAAGTATTATAGGGAGGAACAGCAATTGTTACCTTCCCATATTTATGTCCAAAATATTCTAACCATTGCCGAAAAGTAGACCAACCAGCATCAGAAATTGATTTAGCTAAATGTCGGTTTTTTACCATGCCTTTCACATTCAAGTCTTCATAAGCTACCAAATCGTTAGATTGGATCACGGAATATGCTAATCTCTTGCAATATTCTTTTCGCTGCCTACTTACTCTTAAATGTTTACGCGCATACCTGTTTTTAGCTTTTAAATAGTTTTTTGATTGTGGTTGTCTAGCTTTTTTCTTATCTTTGCTAAACTTCTTGGATTTTTTACGATTAGCTCGATTTAATTGTTTTTCTGATATACGGTAAAATTTAGGGCAGTTTTCTAAATTGCCTTGAGAATCAGCAACAAAATAGTTTAATCCTAAATCCAACCCTACTACTTGATGAGTTGGTTGTTTTTCAATTCTGATATTTATATCAATTGCAAATTGAGCATAATAACCATCAGCACGACTTACCAAACGAACTCGTTTAATTTGTTTGATATCGTAGTAATTCAAGTCATAAGTACCCTTTAATTTCAGAGTACCTATACTTTTTTTATCAGAAAAAGTAATTGCCTTTCTATTTTCAGATAATTTCCAACCGCTAGTTTTATATTCAACAGAACGGCAATTCTTTTTGAATTTTGGAAAACCTTTTTTACCTTTAACCTTCTTGTTGCAATTATCGTAAAATCGAGCTATGGCACTCCAAGAACGTTCCGCAGCAGATTGTCTAGCCATTGAGTTGAGTTCATCAGCAAAAGGAAATTCAGATGCTAAAATCGTGCAATATTTATTGAGATCATATCGTCCGACACCTTTGTTATCCATCCAATAACGTAAACATTTGTTTTGGATAAATTGGCTGGTACGAATTGCCTCATCTATTGCGCGGTATTGCTTGTCTTTTCCCTTGACTTTGAACTCGTAAATGATCATGGTGACGAGCTAACAACCATATTATGTTAGGTTATTTTACATAATCTGTCAAAAAGAATAATATATATCACTGGAGGCTAAAGCTTCTAGCTGGCTTTCATCCCTTGCCTTAAGGACGGTTAAGTTTTTGCATAGTTCGACAAGCTCACTGATCACCAAGCTCGAAAACTTGCCCTCAAAGGTTTCTGGCCTATTTTCTCATAATAATGTTCTTGTTGCCAGTTGTGAGTAGAAGATTTCAGAGGCAGGTGGCAAGAGGCAGGAGGCAAGAGGCAGGAGGCAAGAGGCAAGAGAATAATATATTTCCCCCTATTCCCTATTCCCTATTCCCTATTCCCTCTTATACTGTCACCTGTCACCTGTCACCTAAACCCGCAAAGCCACCATTTTCTGTACTGCTTCGATGATTTGCTCTGGTTGGACGATGGTTAACCGTTCTAGATTACCGTTATAAGGTGTGGGGATGTCTTGGGAAGATAGACGCAATACAGGGGCATCCAATTCATCAAATAGACGGTCATTAATGGAGGCGGTTAATTCTGCACCAATACCGCCTGTTCTCATACATTCTTCTACGACAATAACGCGGTGAGTTTTGCGTACTGATGCGCTAATGGTATCAAAGTCTAAAGGCTTGAGGGAAATTAAATCAATAACTTCTGGATCATAACCTTGTTTTTCCAAAGATTTGACCGCTTGCAGTACATGATACCGCATCCGAGAATAGGTGAGAATTGTCACGTCTTTACCTGGACGGACAACTTCAGCTTTATCTAGGGGTAGTACATATTCTGTTTCTGGTAAGTCTTCTTTTAAGTTATAAAGTAAAACGTGTTCAAAAAATAACACTGGGTTATCATCACGGATGGCGGCTTTTAAAAGTCCTTTGGCGTTGTATGGTGTGGAACAAGCGACAATCTTTAAGCCAGGAACAGCCTGGAAATAAGCTTCTAGACGTTGGGAATGTTCTGCACCTAATTGTCTACCTACGCCACCAGGCCCACGAATCACCATCGGGATTTTAAAGTTACCGCCGGAAGTGTAGCGTAACATACCCGCATTATTAGAAATTTGGTTGAAGGCGAGGAGCAAAAAGCCCATATTCATGCCTTCAATGATTGGTCTTAACCCCGTCATAGCCGCGCCTACAGCTATCCCTGTAAAGCTGTTTTCCGCAATAGGGGTGTCTAAAACTCGCAGATCACCATATTTTTGGTGTAAATCTTTAGTAACTTTATAAGAACCGCCGTAGTGTCCTACGTCTTCACCAAGAACGAATACGCTGGAATCGCGTGCCATTTCTTCGTCAATAGCTTCCCGCAGGGCGTTGAAAAATAGTGTTTCTGCCATTTAGACCTTTATTACAATTTATCGTTATAAAATTTTATCGTGCCATTGTCCCAAATACCGTCAAGCGTAGCACTCTTGTTGAGAACATGAGATAATTTCTTTAGAATCCACTTTAAGCACGTAGCGGTAGACAATTCATGATATCTGACCTCAAGAATAATTGCACGCAAAAATAACAAAGCTTGGTGAAAGTGGAGTAAAATACAAACAGCATCTTTATATACCATTGTCAAGCTAAGAGCATAAACAAAATGCTGACACTAGAGCGCGACGTTTCTCAATTAATCGCCGACTTACCAAAGCAGATAGACTGCAAACCTCAAGCCCAAGCAACAAAAATATATCTTGATTTTGGAAATTTATTTCTGCAAATTAGCCAAAAGTTCCAAGAAAGAGCAAATCAAATTGAAACCGACTGGAATTACTATACCAGCACTGTGTCATCAGAGAATCTGGAAAATGAATTAAGCAACATTGAAGAATTGACAAAACAATTAACTTCAATAGAGTCAACTATCAAAGAAAAACAGCAATTTGTAAACCTGACTCTTCAAAAAGGCTTAAATGCGTTGACAGAAGCTCTCAAACATTATCAAGATGTAATTCTTGACACAGTGGAATCTGCGGCGATAACAGATGAGGTGAGAGAATTACGGTTAAAACCCTTGGAAAAGAGTAGAATTGAGGAAGCAAAAGAAATTTTGTCTTTCCTTTAGTGTTCAGAAATTGATAACTGAATTATGAATCTTGAGTAGGTAGCGGTAGAAAAACAGCAGGTGAAAGATGGAAAAACTCTGCTAACTCTTGAATATGACTTACAGTTAGTTGGCTTTTTTCTGTTAAGATATCTGACACCATAGATTCTGTCTTAAATACAGGAATCAAGTCTTTTTGACACAAACCATATTCTTCCATAAGAGCTTTCAGTAACTCTATTCCATAAATATCAGGAACAGGTTCTTTTGTCTGCTCATATTCGTAAACTAAAGTACCTAATAAATCAAGATAATCTTGTTCATCAGGTGTTAATGGAACATTGTTTAATAGAGAATCAATTGTATTTTGA
>JBJTUF010000183.1:0-2731 GCA_046080565.1 Cuspidothrix sp.
ATGGTAATGGGTCATTTGTAGATTTAATGTTGACTACCAAATCTTTGAAGTCAGTATTATTATTAGATCCATCTTTCCAAGCTAAGGAGAAACCATCATTACCCAAATCTGTAATTTTTTGGCGGGAGAGGTCAGAGAAAAGTATGTCTGAAGTTGGGGTATTCCCATTTTGGACGCTATCAATTGTACCGTTTTTAACTAATAAAAATCTCAGGTTATTACCAGATTCAAATTCTAGTAGGCTTGTCAGGTTGTTGATATCAAATCCATTGGGAACATTAGCAATAGTTGAGAAAATCACTTTTGATTTGTTCAAAGCTGCTTGAGTATAACCTGTTTCCCCCGGAGCAATGCCATTAATTTTGCCTTGGGCATCGTCAACGGTAAATACAGCCAACTCATTGACTAAGGAAGATTTAGATTCTACAAGAGTAACCTGCAACTTAGCATTACTACCATTTAATCTAAATACATCGTCACCTATTTTGGTAAGGCTTAGTGTAGAATTTATTTTGTTAATTTCAACACTAACAATCGCAGAACTAATTCTACCTGTTCCATCACTAATAGTATAGGTAAAGCTATCAGTTGCTATATCTTCACCTTCTAAAAGATCAAGATCAAATTTGCCATTGGGGTTATAAGAAATACTACTATCTGCATTAAAAGTTACTAAAGCACCAGAGCTTAAAGTAATCTGTTGACCTACCATTACAGGTTCATCTTCAATTTCAGTGATGGCTAAGGAATCACCATTTGGATCACTATCATTACCTAGTAAGTCAACCGTAATAACCGTTACAGCATTAGTAGAAATAGTATCTTCTACTGCAACAGGAGATTGGGTTGACTCGTCAATAGCTTGCAAGAGTACAGAAACAACATTTTCGACATCTTTAGCAGTAAAAGTCTCACCACCAGTTTCAGCAGCGAGACTATTAAAATCCACAGCAGCTTCAGGGTCATTACCAACTAGAATTGTGAAAATTTGAACTGGAAATTCAACAGGGGTAGCTTCTAATGTTTCTGCTGATACCATGAAATCTGTAACTGTAACATTCTCTGTAACTTTTTGAGTTTCAATATCACTAGAGATTGCGAAAGATAGTAAACTGCTACTCTCAATTGAGACATCAAGATTTTTAGCGAGTTGAAGAACTTGGGAACGAAGTTCTGTATCTTTTGGAGGAGCATCACCAAATAATATAATCCGTCGAACCCCTACTTCCTTTCGCCATTGACCAGCTCCACCTGATAACGCCCGGATGAGTCCTGCATTTACTACTTCAGGCAAATCACCGCCACCACCTACTGAAATACTGTTAATTGCACTAAGCGCGGCTGACTTTCGATCATTAATTTCTGGCTGATCAGTAAAGGAAAGAAAAGTATTTGTTCCAGGATCGTTATACCCAACTACAGCTACTCTAGAGTTATGAGAACTGTCAAAAAGAGAATTTATAATTTTAGTAGCACTAGCTTTGACTGCATCAATATCATCTGCCATGCTACCAGTTGTATCAACAACAAAGGCAATATCTTGTCCTAAACAATCTTCGATGATACTTTCATAGTCTGCGGCATAAGCCGCGAATGTAGATGCTTTGTCAGTGCCATTTATAATTCGACGGGCGTTAGAGTAGTCTTCTTTCTTAAGCGTTAAGTATTTTGACAAATTAGTCCCACTGATGCCTGAATCACCAGCAGTAAATGTACCATTTTTCATCCCAAACGCTATAATTTTTGCTGCAATATTAGGCTCTAACACTCTATCTGGATTGCTTAAAAGATCCTCGCCTATAATATTTCCAAATTTTTCATAGTTAGCCTTACCTGTTAGCTGAACAAACCCCCTGCCTCGGTATTTATATCCATCACCGCTTGCGTCATCACCATTGTCGAGCTTGCCTGAATAAGCTCTATTAGCAACATCTTCCCAGTCTTCTTTTACAACAACCAACTTTCCTTTTGAATTTTTCTTGAAAGTTATATTTTCTTCTATCCATTTATCACTGAATCTTGTCTTACCCCACTTATTCTGCAAAGCTTCCTTTGAATAGGCAAAGCTTTCCTCAACAGGTTTGAAACCACTCTCCCCTTTGGCAGTGGCAAGGACATAAGCTATCTGATTTTGTAAGTTTATTCCTGCTGCGAGACATTCATCTATGATCAGTTTAATAGTTTGATGTTGACTTTCATCGGGAAAACATTTTTTAATGTGTTCTAAGTCAATAGAACTCTGCAAGATATTAGTAACATTTGCCATTTTGGCTCTCCGTACGTGGTCTTAATTGTTTAATAACAAACTGTAATTTTCAGACACCGTATGATCTTACTGGTGTTAGACACATTAATTTGTGATGAAACTACCACAAAAATAGGATTAGTTATCAAATTTTTGATACAAAAAATAGTAGCTAGAATAACTAGACTAAAATTCGCTGTATTCAATAACACAAAACATCAAGGGTCTGTGAAGGTGGTATAAAAAGTCTCTAAACGTAATATTCCCTTACTGGATGTGATTTATCATCCCTTACATCCCCGACTTCTCAGAGAAGTCGGGGATCTGAATAACCTCACTTGTTGAGCGATCGCCCTTAGCAGTCTTGTTACTACAACTTATAAAATATGTAACTATCAGGTCTATCAATCAATATCCGCAACCACCTTGTTTAGCTGAATGAGTACATGGCATGACATTTGTCGTTACACCATTCCATTCTGTTAC
>JBJTUF010000184.1:0-3497 GCA_046080565.1 Cuspidothrix sp.
GTTAAAGCCTAAATTTTTACAGAAAAAACAGGGGTCAATTTTTCTATAGGGACCCCTGTTAATGTTATTACAAGAATATCAAAAAGATCCTTGTATTTATGCTGTTCAAGAAAAAACCTTGCTAGTGGTTAATACAGTGGACACAATGACGGACACAATGACGACAATTATTATGGATGTAACAAGCTGTTGCACCTTTTACAGGCTTATTTGGCTCAAATGTCCATAAAGTCTGAGTTAATTTATCCGGGTCAATGCTTGCTTGGACAGTGGCGGAACAGGTTAGTGTACGGGCTGCGTCATCTGTTGTTTCAAGAATGATTTCTCCTTCAGCTAGCTTGATTAAACCCCGGTGAATAATGGCGATACCGAAAATATCCGCCAATCCCAATTCTGATAATTTGGTAGCCATTTCAGCTAAAAATTCATGATTAGAAGTTACCGATTCAGCCGCCTCTTTAATATTGTGAGTCTCATGATTAACTCGGGCAAATTCGAGGGGAAAATAGTTCCAGTTCCATGTTCCTGATTGTTGAGCGGCTTCGACTTTCCATAAGTAGGCGGTCACGTCTGAACAATCGGCCTCAATCCGAGGCTGAATAAGAAACTGATTATCAACAAAGTCCTCGACCAAACGCTCCTGCGGATCGAGGTCAAAGTGTTTGTGGAGTAACGATACACCTACGTCTTGATGTAAATTATAGGCACAGATTACGTCTCCAAGTTCCAGTAGATGGTCTTGGCGTTTTTCCAACTGTTCTCGGGCGATGGAGAATTCATTGAGTTGGTTAAAAATGTTGGGGTTATATGTAGTTCTCATGGTTACTTTTTCATTCCAAACTAAGTGGGTTGACGAAGATGTTGTCTGAGATGATTACAGTGTAGGGGTGATTCTTATGAAAATAGCTGTTGATGGATTTATTTTTTTAAGAAATGTTCAGTTATCGAAAGTTTGGGAAAAAAGTTGATAATTCAGGCCGTGAAAAGGAGGAGCGTGAATTTTTTTTCAAGGTATGGCTGAGAACATCGGCAGTTAGCGAGAAGTTTTCAGAGCTTGTTGACAGACAGGAAGTTCTTGTAAGTCTTGGGGGTGGGAGACAAAGTAATCTTTCAGCCAATGACATCCCCGGACGAGTAAAGCATCTAAATCCTCAATCGGCCAAAGTCGAGCCGTGTCATCCCATGACCCCGTGGCGAGATACTTGCCATCAGGACTAAACGCTACACTTTTGACATCATCTTTGTGCCCTTTGAATTCGGCGAGGATATTGCCTTGCAGATCCCATAAGCGAGCCGTGTTATCATTTGACCCCGTGGCGAGATACTTACCATCGGGACTAAACGCTACACTCACAACAGCACTACGATGTCCATTAAATTCTACGATGAGATTTCCTTGGAGATCCCAGAGACGAGCGGTTTTATCCCATGACCCCGTAGCAAGGTACTTACCATCGGGACTAAACGCTACACTTTGTACATCATTTTTGTGGACTGTAAATTCTCTGAGTAAATTGCCTTTTAGATCCCAGAGGCGAGCGGTTTTATCTGATGATCCCGTCGCCAGATACTTACCATCGGGACTAAACGCTACACTTTGTACATCTTTGTGTCCTGTAAATTCTCTAAGTAAATTGCCTTTTATATCCCAGAGGCGAGCAGTTTTATCTGATGACCCCGACCCCGTCGCCAGATACTTACCATCAGGACTAAACGCTACACTTTCTACATCATCTTTGTGTCCTGTAAATTCCCTGAGTAAGTTGCCTTTTAGATCCCAGAGGCGAGCAGTTTTATCTGATGACCCTGTGGCGAGATACTTACCATCGGGACTAAACGCTACACTCACAACAAAACTACGATGTCCACTAAATTCGGCGATGAGATTTCCTTGAAGATCCCATAAATGAGCCGTGTGATCCCATGAGCCGATAGCAATATACTTACCATCGGGACTAAACGCTACACTTTCTACATTATCTTTATCTTTTTTAAATTCTACAAAGAAATGACTTTGCAGATTCCAGAGACGAGCAATATTGTCGTTTGATCCCGTAGCGAGGTACTTACCATCGGGACTAAACGCTACACTTTCTACAGTCCCTGGATGCCTTATTGATTTCATCAGAACTTGGTCTTCTTCTTCGTAGTCTGAGACTCTTTCCCAAGTGCTAAAAGTGCTCAAATTCTCATCATTTGGTTTTGAATCATTAAACTTTGCCAAGTCGTGTAAATCCCAGAGACGAGCGGTGTGATCCCATGACCCTGTAGCGAGATATTGGTCATCGGGACTAAAAGCAATACTCCTGACATCAGCTCCATGTCCTTTAAATTCCACAAGTAAATTACCTTGGAAATCCCACAAGCGAGCGGTTTTATCACTTGATGCGGTGGCGATGTACTTGCCATCGTGACTAAATATTACGCCAATTAAACCATCTTTATGCCTTGTAAATTTCCTGAGTAAATTACCTTGAAGATCCCAGAGACGAGCGGTTTTATCTGCTCCTCCACCCCCCGTAGCGATATACTTGCCGTCGGGACTAAATGCTACACTCATAACATACTCTCTATTATGCCCACGCCCTTGAAGCTTCCATATTAGATCGCCTTGCAGATCCCAGAGAGAAATGGTGTTCCAGGAACCTGTAACGAGGTATTGTCCATCGGGACTAAAGACGACACTTTGTACACCACCCGAGTTACTTTTAAATTCCCTGAGTAAATTGCCTTTAATATCCCAAAGACGCGCCGTATCATCCTCCGATCCAGTGGCTAGATATTTTCCATCGGGACTAAAGACAATACTCCTGAGACTGGCTTTATGTCCTTTAAATTCCGCAAGTAAATTACCTTGGAGATCCCACAAGCGAGCGGTGTCATCTCTTGATGCCGTAGCGAAATAGCGACCGTCTGGACTGAAGGCTACGCTCTTAACCGAAGAGCGATGACCAGAAAACTGATTTTTTTCTTGTATCCCGTCTAGGATAGTCCGTAGTGTTAAAAGGAGTGCGGGGCTAGAATATTGATTACTCGAATCGATTTTCGTTATCTCTTGTAAATCTTCTCCCACCTTGATCGCTTCTAATAACAAATTTATCTGTCCTTCACTGCCCCGATCCCAACGTCTAGCTATACTTATCCCCTGTTGTTCTGAACGTGTTGCTATTAACAATATTTCTTGCTCTTGTTTAGCTTGTTGTAGGCTTCTTTGAATTTTTTGGAATTGTTGAAGATTCGCTTGTAGATCCCTCTCGACTCGGTTTAATTCTTCTTGACTTTTCTGCGTTCTCGATTCCGCCTCTAACTTTTGTGCCAAGATGATTTGACGTTCCCGTTCTAAAATAGTTTTTTGCCTCTGAAATTGTGTAACTTGTTGTTGAGCTTGATTCCTAGCCGTTTCTAGCCGCTTTAGATTACCTTGAGCAACAGCCAATCGCTGTCTCGCATTCAACTCAATTTGGCGGCGTTCTGCGCTCACTTGTGATAGCCTGTCA
>JBJTUF010000185.1:0-18540 GCA_046080565.1 Cuspidothrix sp.
TTGTTGAGGGTATTAACAACAAACTCAAGTTGATTAAACGTTCTGCTTATGGATTTAGAAATTTTGATAATTTCCGATTAAGATGCTTGCTTACTTGGAAGTTTAAATATTAGTTTAGCATACTATGTACTGATGAACCGATTTTGTAGTACAAGACTTACCAAAAATCATGTCATCTATGCAAGTAGGGACAAATCGTATTCGCTCAATCGTTTTATCGTTACGGAATTTTTCCCGTCTAGACGAAGCGGAAAACAGGAGCGTTGATTTACATGAAGGTATTGATAACACCTTATTAATTTTACAACATCGCGTCAAAGCCCATGGTAGTTTTCCTGGCATTGAAATTATTAAAGACTATGGCCAATTACCAAACATAGAATGCTATGCCGGACAAATGAATCAGGTATTTATGAATGTTATCAGCAATGCCATTGATGTCCTGACTCATGAATCAGAAGTAACACCTAAATTCTTGCCAGCTATTCGTATTTGTACCACAGTCTCTAGTAATAATTCTCATGTATTAATTAGTATTTACGATAATGGTCCAGGAATGAGCCAAAAAGTAAAACAGCGAATTTTTGATCCCTTTTTTACAACCAAGCCCGTTGGTAAAGGCACAGGATTAGGATTAGCAATTAGCTATCAAATTGTGGTAGAAAAGCATGGTGGTTTAATGGAATGTATTTCAGAGCCAGGCAAAGGCACAGAATTTTGGATTGAAATTCCCCTCAAATTTAGCACAGTCGAAGCCTAGTACCTCTGCCCGAAAGTCAAAATTCAAAAGTGAAACCCAATACAGCAAGAGCCTTTCAAAGATTTGAAATGGTTTGTTTATTTCCGCCGGGCTGTACTAGAGTCTTTTCCACTCTTGCCTATTCCCTCTTGCCTCTTGCCTATTGTTGTTTCAAAACTTAAAATATTATGAGTAATTGCTCAATTGAATCAAAATAAAATCAAATCAAAAAATAATTGATTATCTTGATAAATATAGGGTTTGAGACAATTTATTTTAGGAAAAAAGTAAAGTTTAATTGCAAACAGATCCAAACCAAATTAAAGCTGTTATTCTAATACTAGAAGCACATAGAGCTTCCCTGGCAGATACAACAGCTAGAGAGAAAAGAAGATAAAGAACGTCAGTTAAGTTAAGAGGTAAAAACGCTGTTTAATTTAAATCTGTCTCGTCCACAAACAACAACACCCACCGCGAAAACTAATATTCCCTCAAATGATTGAAAACAGGGGGCGCTGTAACTGGTTTCCATCACTTGTTTATCAAGATGGTGAAAGGTAGTACATCCCTGGCTAGAATAAACAAGAGGAGGGAGTTACAAAGTGAGTAGATGGCTGGGTGTTGTTGTTTGTAAATTTGTACTAGAATTAAATAGTTAAGAGACAGTAAAAAACAGCGCCTTATGTCCATTATTGCGCTCAAAGCGTGGTATCTACCAGATTATGAACCGATTACAGAACTGGAAAAACGTCCTCCAGATATTCGGTTGAGTAAAAAAAGTTTATTAAAATCAGGACTGCGAGCAGACTTTTTAGAAGATAGCGACGCAGTGAAAATATCAACTTGGTTTGCACGCTACCTAGAGGGAGAGATTGTAGAGTTCTATATTGAGGGTAGTGGTGCATATACAGTTGCTAACATTGACTTAATTAGTCATGAAATCTATTTTACTAAACAGGCTATATTATCGCAATTAGATCCCATAATATATTTCTGTCACCAGTCTGAATATGCTATAGCTAATGAACTGTTAAAAGAAGAATTAGTTGCCAGTTTAAATATCATCAATGAGAAATCACGTTTTCCCTTAACATTAGTAGAATCATCCCGTCCTAAAAATGCTCCTATGCGTTTGAGTCGTACCAGCATGAGAAAAATTCGTAGGAGTTTATTATTTATTGCCGATACCACACCCATCACTAGCATTGAGAGTCAAGAAACCAATCAACTAATTTCTAGTCCTAATGTCTGTATCGAAATGGGGTATGCTTTGCACAGCAAAAGGTCTGAACAGATATTACTGGTCGAAATGCAGCGACCAGAACTAGAAGGACAATTTCCTTTTGAGTTACCTAGTCAACAATATTTGCAGTTTCAAAACAGGGATGAACTCAATCAAATGCTGACAGGGATTATAGAAGTTCAATTAGCTAAATTTAGATTATTGTAGGTACTAATGTAAAATAGACAATGGAGATATCCCCGGCTTTTTGGAGAAGTTGGGGATCTGAGTATTGGGTTTGATGACCTTTTTTCAGGAATTAGGGAATATTCATTAGACTCTTGCCTATAACCTAGTTAACAATAAAATATATGTATCTTTAGTGATGTCAATTTATGCCAAGAACTCCCAACGAATATGCTGTGTTTCTGCTGTTAGATAGTGGACATAGAGAAGAAGTCCGTTTTCCCACTATTCAAGAATTTCAAAAATGGTATAGTAGCGAGCTTGTACCAAAATCTGCGTCTAACGATTTCATTAGTGTACCGATTAAGAATATTCAGGGAGAATATATGGTAGTACGCCCAGCCAAAATTGTTGGGATCAGAGTAGAACCAGTTTTTAATTCCAGTATTGAAAGATAAATAAATGATCAAAAACCTCAGTTTACTTGCGTTTAGTCTGGGAATTGGCTTGTTGAATCCGGTTTTTTCAGTTGTAGCGCAAGTTCCTGTTTCACAGCCCATAGATATAGATATACCTGTTATTAGGCAACCATATCCTACAAAATTACCTCCATTGCAAAAGGTTGATATTAACAGCGTTTGTACTCCCCAAAACTGCTTGGGTTTGGATGAACAGCTTTGGGGTAGAAATGGAGATAAAACAGCACTCATAAGTGCCATAGATAACAGTCTGCTATATTTACGACGTGGCCAAGCTGCTGAAATTTATCAAAATTACCCCATTAAAGAAATTACCCTCAGTCGGGTGCGTAGGAGTTTGTTGCGTTTTCGGCAACTGGTGGTAAGTTCCAGTTCCGCAGCAGAACTGCAAGCGGCTATCACGCGAGAATTTGTCTTTTATCAGTCTGTAGGTAACGATAATCAGGGAACAGTTAGATTCACGGCTTATTATCGGCCTGTGTATATGGCCAGCCGTGTGAGAACTTCCGTATATAAATATCCTGTGTATCGTCTGCCACCAAATTTTCATAAATGGCCTAAACCCCATCCTAAGCGCGTTGATTTAGAAGGAAAAAATGGTTTACTAGGTAACAAAAGTAGGTTAAGGGGCTTAGAACTGCTTTGGTTTAACAACCGTTTAGATCCCTATCTAGTCCATATTCAGGGTTCTGCCCTAATTAAGTTAACTAATGGACAAACCACATCTATTGGTTATGCCGGCGCAACTGATTATCCTTGGACTAGCATTGGTCAAGAATTGGCAAAAGATGGTAAGTTGCCTCTCGACGGTTTAACTATGCCTAAATTAATTAGTTATTTCCGCCAAAATCCTAGAGAATTAAATAATTATTTACCGCGTTGGGAAAGATTTGTTTTCTTTGCTGAAACTAATAACGCACCGGCTATAGGCAGTCTGGCTATACCTGTCACCCCAGAACGTTCTATTGCTACAGATAAATCTCTCATGCCTCCGGGCGCACTGGCACTAATTATTAATTCATTTCCCTATCCTAATGATCGGGGACAATTAGAATCTCGGTTAGTACAAAGGTTTGTTTTAGATCAGGATACGGGTAATGCTATTAAAGGCCCGGGAAGAGTAGATTATTTTATGGGAACTGGTCAACTAGCAGGCGATCGCGCTGGTATTTCTGGAGGTAGGGGTTCACTATTCTATTTACTACTAAAAGAATAGTTAATTGGTAATTGGTGATTGGTAATTGGAAAGAAAGAATTTATTCTCTATTCCCTATTACCCATTACCCATTAGCTAATATGGTGGATAACCAAATTCATCATCATCTGCATACACATAGGAACTAGCAACACCAGCTATTTCCGCCTTAGAAACATCTGCTTTAATGACTTCCTTACCAAATTCTTTATAATCTTCAAAAGTTTTACAAATGATTTCTGATTCAGGAGAATCTGAAGCAATCATATAATCAGTTAAAGTGGAAATTGTGGGATGTTTATAATCTACAGTTGAAGCCACTAAAGCAATATTAGGTTCTATCCCTCTTTCTTCACATTCAATCACCGGGCAGAAAATGCCATGAGCATGAAATAAAGGTCCTTTAGGAGTCAAAGGTTTTTTTTGAAACCCTGCATAAGATTTTTCTAATTCTCCGGCAAAACCGCCAGATATTCTACCTTGTTGATATTCGGCGTAACTCTTACCAAAACTTGCCCCGGCTGCACCACTAAGCGTTAATTGTAATGGTGATTGATGTAAAAACTTTTTATCTTCACCTACTAAAAAAATTAGATGGCGAGTGTAAATTTTAAATTTAAGTTTATTTGCTAAAAAGTCATCTTTGTAATCTTTGAATGTACCTAATCTAATTTTTGTTTCTCGGTCTTGAACAGATAAAGGCCCACGACGAATAATTACTAATTTGGGAGTAGTACTAATAAATACCGTTTCCACTTCTCCAGAACTAAATTCATGTTCTATTTCTTGCCAATTATCATCAGGTTCAAAACCAACAGCTTGGGCGTTGTCTAGTTTAATTGCTAAACCATAACTCTGTAAACCATCTTCACCATAACGGGGACTAATCATTTGACACCAGGGGAGAACCTGGGACGGTGGGGCGTTAAATTTCTCGTCTTCAAAGTCGAATTTAGCAGATGCTTTAACCATTTTAGAATAACCGCGTGCTTTATTTTACAAGTTTATCTTTTGTACCATTCATCTGAGATATGTGGCACTTTCTAAATTAGATTTTAAGAATTTCCTCTTAGAGGTGGTTGGTTGGGGTTTAAGTAGGGGTTGTTGGGTATAATTTTTACATCATGGGCGACAAGCACCTGTAGAGAGCGTTATTCATTATTCCCCAGCAGATTGTAGAATATTTGTATACAACTGATTACTTACTCGGAAGTCAGCTTGTTCAATTAGTTGATCCATCAATATTTTCACAGAAGGAATCAATTTTTTTCGCTTCGCTTGCAAGAGAACACCCAATAAACCAATTATTTGTAAACCATAGCTGCTGGCAACTATCCTACCTCGACGTTCATCCATCAATAGCAAATCAGCTTTCAATTCAAAAGCCAAAATAATCGCTTCTGCTTCACCCAAATCAATATTTTCTGTGTTTTCTTGAATGAATATTACTCTTTGAGAATCTACAACAGCTTGTTGTTGAATCCAAGGTAAAGTTTGTACCTCCATTGCACCAGGGACAACTTTATTCACCTTGACCATTTCATTATAAACGGCTGTGGGAATAATAATTCCAGTGTAAAGTTTTTGCAGTAAATCTAGCTGACTAATTGCTGCTAAATTAGTAATCGGTGATGTATCACTGACAATAATCACAATAATCCCATTGATTCTAGAGTTTTGATATCTGATTGAAAATCTTCTACATCATAATTAATGCAAAGTCCTCTTAAAGCTAGTTGATGTTGAAATTCAATTACTGTTAGTCCAGTCCAAGTACGAGCTTTTCCACTGCTAATTTTTCCTTGTTTGTATAGCATGATAGCAATTTCTAATCTCAATTCTTCTTCTGTCATTTTGCTGGCACGAAGAATATCATCGGGAATTAAGACACTCATAATTAATGATGTATTTGTGATTTATATAATTTTAGTGTAATTCAGATAACGATACCTTTGGTAAGCTATCTCTAGGAGTCCCGTCACGGATACACTAACACACTATATCCACCTGATGCAGATAAAAAAATATCCTTCCTGTACATCCTTTAATCCTGGATATGCTGATTCTGACAAAAAAGCGCGGTTAGTTGGGTATAATTGCTACATGAGTGAGGATAAGAGGAAATGAACCACGAAGGGACGAAGGACACGAAGGGATAGAAGCGAAGGAATAAAACCCAAAGGTTTATCTTAGTCCAACCACAGTTGATATTATTTTACTTACTCGCAGTCACCTGAAACTATGACAAAATATAATAGTATAAAAATAGAATCAATAGATGATAAATCTCCCTATTTATCGGCTGTAATAGATTTATGGAGTCCTAATAGAACAACACTCGGATTATTTCCTAAAGATGCTTTTGTAGAAAGAGCCGCTAAACGTCAGATACTCGTAGCAATTAACTCTGAAGGTGAATGTATTGGATATTTATTATATCGTAATTCCTATGACAGAATTACTATTGTTCATCTTTGTATATCTCCATTATATAGAAAGAAAGGTATTCAGGGCTGTTTCATTCTAAAATCTGACATTTTATGTATTTACGACAATGCGTCATTTTAGGCTTCAGGAATTCCATCTCACAATGGCTGAAAACACCTAAATTCGTTGCTTAAATCTAGAATGAAATAACCCTGGAAAGGTATTCCTGATCTATTAGTTAATGAACTCAAAAAAATTACTGTAGAAAAATATAGGGGTATTGGGTTAAGTTGTCGCATTGATTATAAACTACAACCTATGTGGTCAAGGCTAGGTTTTGTTTATAAATACGAAAAACCAGGTAAAAATAAAGCTGGAAAACCTCTAGTATTTTGGTGGTTAGATCATGGACATACCAATTTATTGTCTTCCCTGCCTATACAAGAACTAGAATCTAAACTATGTGTAATTCTAGATATAGATATTTATAGTAATTTATGTCAAGACGATGAGCCAGAAAATGACTATACAAAATTACTTTTAAGCGATTGGCTAGAAGCAGAATTAGAATTATGTATAACTGATGAAATTTTTAACTATATCAGTCTAATAAGCGACGATAAAGCAAGAAAATCACAAACTGAACTAGCTAATAAAAGATTTACTTGTCTACCATGCCTAAATCACAATTTAGATTCGGTCAAAGCAGAGTTACAGAAAATTATATCAACCAAAACAATATTTATAGAAGATATTAAATTACGACATTTAGCTAGAGCAATAACATCTGATTCTCATGTATTCATCAGCAATTCAGATAATTTATTAGCAATAGTAGATGAAGTATATGAAAATTTTAAACTGTCTATTTTGACTCCTCATGAACTAATTAATCAACTAGATGAACTTCGTAATAAACCTGATTATCAGCCTGTACGCTTGGCTGGTTCGTCATTAAAGAAAGTTCGAGTTCAACGAGGACAAGAAGAATCATTAACTCAATATTTTGTTTCTGATTCTCAAAAAGAAACCACATCCACATTTAGACAATATTTACGTAGATTTATTTCAGATACAGATAAATTTGAAAGTTATGTTGTATTAAATAAAGAACAGTTACCTATTGCTTTATTCGTGTATGGGAAAACTAAAAATAAGGAGTTGGAAATTCCTCTATTGAGAGTTAGCAAAAATCCTCTTGCGGCCACATTAGCACGACATATAATTTTTAAATCTATATTGTTTTCAGCTAATGAAGGTAGACACTTTACTAGAATTACTGATCCCTATTTACAAGAAATAGTTATTAATGCTATTCAGGATGATAACTTTATTCGAGTTAATAATGGATGGTTTAAAATAAATTTAGCCCTTGCCGAAACAGCTTCAGATTTATCAAAATACTTGAATAACTTAGGTTCTTCTCTACATCAAGAATATGACTTTTGCTTAAAAATTGCTGAAAGTCTTAATTCAGAATTATTGCTTAATGATGTTAAAACATCAGCAGATTTTGAGAAGTTTCTTTTTCCAGCAAAAATTATTGACTCACACATCAATAATTTTATTATTCCTATTCAACCTAGATGGGCGCAGGATTTATTTGATGAAGATTTAGCTCAACAAACTTTATTACCATTATTAGAATTAGAAACCCAAAAAATAGGACTTTCATTCAACCGTGAAGCTGTTTATTATAAAACAATCACACATCGAAAATTACTAAATGCTCCTGGCAGAATTTTGTGGTATGTAAGTCAAGATAAATCATATTGTGGAGTAAGTTCTATTAAAGCTTGTTCATTTATTGATGAAGTCCTCATTGGAAAGCCCAAGGAGCTTTATCAGCGTTTTCAAAGATTAGGAGTCTACAAATTAGATGATATTATGAAGATATCTCCAGACAAAAATGGTGATATAATGGCAATTCGTTTCAGTAGTACAGAGTTATTAAAATATCCTATCCCATTACAAAAGGTTCAAGAGGTATTAGATAATAAGACAACATTCCCATCACCGTTTAAAATTCAAAATTACGATTTTCCGAAACTTTACCGTTTAGGTTGTATAAAAAGAACTTAAAAACTAAGATAATTATGCCTGAAAATATATTAATTTTATCAATTAAACCGAAATACGCGTAAATGATATTATCTGGACAGAAAAAAGTAGAACTTCGTCGCGTTCGTACTCGCTTAAAAGATGGTGACTTAGTTTTAGTATATGTTTCATCTCCCACAAAAGCTTTAGTTGCTACATTTGAAGTAGATAATATTATCCAAAATGAAATTCAAGCCAAGTCAAAAGACATAAATGATTTTTGGAAAGTTATTAAAAATATAGCTGGAATTAGTTGTAATGAGTACAAGACATATTACGATACTGCTTCAACAATAGTTGCTATTTTTATTAAAAATGTAAACAAGCTACATAATCCTATAGAACTGGAAACATTGAGAGACAAAATTCCTAGATTCCACCCTCCACAAAGTTATCGTTATTTAAAACATAATGAATTTCAGTTATTTGAGTCTTTAATTCAAGATAAATCCCTTATATCTTCTAATAAAAAATAATTTATGTTAGTAAATGACAAATCTGAATTTACACAACTTTTTAATGAATTTATAACTTCCTATCCCTATACACCAAATGGGATAAGTCATATAAAGTCATATACTGAGCAACGTCAACAAGCTTGCCGTAACTTTGAGATAATTAGAACAGCAGCAGATAGAGGTGAAAATATCAGAGAATTAGTCTTGTTACAACTCTTACCGCATAGTAATACAATCAATAATCGTCAAAGAGGTGCTTGGATTCATATTGCGCCACATCTGTCACCAAAGATATTAAAGAATGGTTTGAAGGTGCAAAGTGGGCTAAAAGTGAAGATTGGGATCAAATTGCTATTGCTATTTTTAATTTTATACGTTCGTGTAATGATAAACCAAAGGAATTATTAAATTATTGTATGGAGTTTTCACAATTGTATTGTTCTAAAGGTTTTCAGATGGGGATGCTAACTCCTATTTTAAATGCACTACAACCGAATAAATTTTTATTGATAAACAATAAATCACGAAAATTAATTAATTATTTTGCCAATACAAGCTATGGAAACAAACTTACAGATTATCCCACAATTAATAATACAGGACGTAATTTGATTCAAGAATTGGCTCAAGATATGCACCAAGTTGGTGTACCAGCTATACGAGATGATGATTTATTCGATATGTTCTGTCATTGGCTAATAGCTATCAAAAAATATGACTTTCAATATCAAAATCAACAACAGATTAATACAGTGAATATAGATATTAAATCTAATCCTACTAATCCTAAATATACTTTATCTGATATCAGTCAAGAAATCTGTTGTGAAGAGACAACCATAGAACGTTGGATACACACAATTAATCGAAAAGGTCAAGTCATATTTTACGGTTCACCCGGAACAGGTAAAACTTTCATAGCTGAGAAAATAGCAAAACATCTAATCAGCGAAGGTGATAGTTTTTATGAATTAGTCCAATTTCATCCAGCGTACACTTATGAAGACTTCATTCAAGGTATCCGTCCTCAAAGTGAAGATGGTAAATTAACATATCCACTTGTTCCCGGTAGATTTTTAGAATTTTGCAAAAAAGCAGAAGCATTTCAAGATATTTGTGTTCTCATTATTGATGAAATAAACCGAGCAAATTTACCCCAGGTTTTTGGTGAATTAATGTATTTATTAGAATACCGTGATCAAGAAATTCCTCTCGCTGGTGGTAATAAATTTCGTATTCCTGAAAATGTGCGTATTATCGGCACAATGAACACAGCAGATCGTTCTATTGCACAAATTGATCACGCTTTACGTCGTCGTTTTGCATTTATTGAATTACGTCCTAATTATGATGTTCTCATAAAATATCACTTAAATACTGGTTTTGCAGTTATGGATTTAATTAATGTTTTAAAACGATTAAATCACGCAATTGATGATAAAAATTATGAAATTGGTATTTCCTTCTTTTTGACTCCTAACCTCAGAGAAGATATAGAAGATATTTGGAAGATGGAAATTGAACCTTATTTAGAAGAATACTTTTTTAACAACCCAGAAAAAGTAGATGAGTTTCGCTGGGATAATATCAAGGAACAGTTAACTATATGAACTAAATTATAATTTTTTGTAGGTTGGGTTAAGCGACAGCGCAACCCAACAAACTTTTATATTGTAAATGTTGGGTTTCCTAACGTCAACCCAACCTACATAATTTTATGTTTTCACTTAACCAAAAATTATTGAATATCAGGGAAAAATTAACTATATGAAATCAGGGAATTTACAAATTATTCAAATTACAGAATATCAACCTAAATATTTTAGCAAATCTGAAATTCCAAAAGAATGTGGAATTGCATTATTAAACTATAAAAAAGAAGTAGATATAGATTTTCCTACTCCTAAAACTGGTGATAAATGGAAATTAACTGCTAAAAGTTGGGTAGGTTATATTCCTGTAAATGCTGATTTTGCTTTAAAAATTAATCCCAAAGTACCCATTAAAAATTTATTTAGAATGTTGGAATATGCTTACAAATTAAAAAGTTTTAAATTTCTTGATGGTTTAATTAATTGTGATTCTGTAGAGGATTTTTACAATAAATTGGCTTATATGTTAGCAAATAAAATTATAGAACGTTGTCGTAAAGGTTTATATCGTAGTTATGTACCCAAAACTGAAAAATTAACTTATGTACGGGGTAGGTTAAATGTTCAACAAATAATTAAAAAACCTTGGGATGTAAAATTACAATGTGAATATCAAGAACACACTGCGGATATTATAGATAATCAAATTTTGTTTTGGACATTGTTTCATATTGGCCATAGTGGTTTTTGTTCAGATAAAGTATCACAAATAGTTAGAAAAGCTTATCACGCTATGCAGGGAATGGTATCTTTAAAAATTTGTGATGCAAAAGATTGTCTTGAGAGAAATTACCACCGCCTGAATAATGATTATTATACATTACATCAACTTTGCCGATTTTTTTTAGATAATACTATTCCCAGTCACGAAATAGGAAAAAATACAACTTTACCGTTTTTGGTAAATATGGCAAAACTTTATGAAATGTTTGTTGCAGAATGGTTAAGGGAAAATTTACCACCACATTTAACTCTGAAGAGTCAAGAAAGAATTATCATAGACAAAAATATATATTTTCAAACTGATTTAATTATCTATGATTCTCAAACTTTAAACCCTAAATATATTCTCGATACTAAATATAAAAATCCAGAACATATTTCTAATCATGATTTATATCAAGTAGTAACTTACGCGCTTTCTAAACATTGTCCTGAAGCAGTTTTAGTTTATCCTACAGTGTTAAATAATTCTTTTAATCAATACATTAGAGATATTAAAGTTCGTAGTCTTACTTTTTCTGTGCATGAAAATCTTGAAGATGCGGGAAAAGAATTTCTAAAAAAACTTTTTTCTTAAATTCCCTAGAGATATCAAATAGATTTTAGGAGATGATTTAACATGATCAGCAATAATGAATTCACGATATCCACCTGATGTAAATGAAAAATAATCCTGGACATCCTGATAGCGTAGCGTGGCGTTAGCCATTTCTGACAAAAAATGTCCTAAATCTGCAACAACTTCGCCAAAGATTCAGGTAAAGGTAAAATAATCAACAACAATAAAGCCATAGAAACTAAACCCAGAAAATCTCTTTTATTGTCTAATTCTGTGACATCATTTAAAGCAGGTTCATCAAGTAAGGGAACAAATAATAAAAGAATTGCCCACAATAAAAATTCTTCTCTGATAAAGGAAAAGAGTAATAATAATAATCTGGCAATTTGACCAATTATCACCGCAGTCCTTTGTCCAAACATCGCATGAACAATATGACCACCATCTAATTGTCCTACGGGCATCAAATTTAAAGCGGTAACAATTAATCCTAATAAGCCCGCCACTGCAACTGGATGTAAATCCAGGGCAGATTTTACAGTTAGTTCACTACCTAAAGATAATTTTGCTAGTAAAGCCAATAAAATTGAGTATTTAGGATTGAGTGCATTTGGGTTTAATAGTCCTGTTTTTTCTGGTAAACTGACAATTTCAGAATTAGCTAAACCCCAAATTAATAAAGGTATAGTCATAATAAATCCGGCTAAAGGCCCAGCAATACTCACATCAAATAAAGCTTTGCGGTGAGGCATAGGACTACGCATTTTAATAAAAGCCCCAAATGTACCTAAGAAAAAAGGTACAGGGATAAAATAAGGTAAGGTGGAGCGAATTTGATAAAATCTAGCTGTTAAATAGTGACCTAATTCATGAGTACCTAAAATAGTAATTAATCCTAAGGCATACGGTAAACCTTTAATAAATAATGTCAGATCAGATTCTAACTGAGTGATTTGAAAACCCGCAATTCTTAATCCTACTAAAGTAGTAGTAAATAAAGTTAATACTAATAATAGTATCGCTAAACCTGGCTGAGTAACTTTTTTTGCATTGCGTTGGTTATTTTGTTTATCTGCTTGAGCATTGGGAACTAAAACAAAGAAGGGTTTATCATTCATTCCTTCTTGAAATATGACTAAAAAGCGATCGCCAAATACTCTCTCAATATTAGCTTTAATTTGGGCGTAAGCCTCACTAGATATAGTTTGCAACTGACCGCGACAAATTATTGCTTGAGGTTGATAGTCTATCTTTTGCACATAATAAACACCCCAAGGAAAACAATTTCGCAGTTGGCTTTCTTCTGTTAAATCAATCGGCCGTACTGGTATTGTTTCTCGCAAAGGATTATTATTTGCTGCTGATGGATTTTCTGTTCCTTGATTTTCTGGATTTATAGGTAACTGTCGTCCCCAATTAAATAATAGCCAATACAATAATAAACAAACTGCTGATACCCAGAAAATTAACGCTGAAGGCGGTGTTTGCTTCACACCATATACTAAAGTCCAACCAGTCAATAAAAATGCTGGAGTCATTAAAACTAGCCACAATAACCATATAGGAGTTCTTGTAGCCCGTGCAACAGTTTGTTGCATTATTAAATAAGTTAATAACCCCAAAATGAGGACAAACAAAAATACCATGATATTTTCTACTTGATAGACTACCTTACTTGTATTTTCCGTTATGGATTTTAATTACAAGCAAGACTGCGCACCTTAATTTTTCCATTACAGTTAACAGAAATGTTAATTACACTGTAACCTAATTATTCACCTGTCTTTTGGTTTTGTCATTTATGTCTTCTTTGTCTCAACAGTCTCCTCATCACGCCAAACCTCCCCGTTCTATATTTCCTCAAACCACATCAGTTCAGGAAATCCCTCTAGCAAATAACAGTATTTTTGTTTTTGCACCTAATCGGGATACATTGGGAGGAACATCTTACTTCATTGTGACAAATGAAGGCAACATTCTCATAGATTGCCCCGCCCTAGAACCAATAAATCAAGATTTTTTGTCTTTATATGGTGGGGTCAGGTGGTTCTTTATTAGTCATCGTGGTGCTATTGGCAGGGCCACAGAATACCAGCAAATTTTCAATTGCGAAATTCTGATTCAAGAGCAAGAAGCTTATTTATTGCCTGGTTTAACCCTGACCACGTTTTCTGATCAGTTTACTCTCAACACCACCACAGAAATTATCTGGACACCAGGACATTCTCCGGGCTCATCATGTCTATACTATCCTGAATTTGACGGGGTGTTATTTTCAGGACGGCATCTAGTTCCTAACTATCAAGGTGAGCTTGTGCCATTACGCACATCTAAGACCTTTCATTGGACAAGACAACTTAGAAGTATTCAATCCCTACGCGATCGCTTTACAGCAGAAACCCTCAATCATATTTGTCCAGGTTCTAATATAGGCTACCTCAGAGATAAAGCCTCTATAGATCAAGCATACCAAAAAATTATCAACTTGAATTTAGCAACTTTAGGGACAACTGACTAATGACCCATTACCAAATTTTCCCTTAAAAGTTCTATAGCTGCTTGATATTGGGCATCTTTTTCCGTAGCAATTTCCTCACCGTTAATTATTGGTTGGGTAATTATTTGATCTGGTTTAATTCCCAATTTATTAATATCTCGATGGTTAGGAGTTTCATATTTAGCAATTGTCACCGCCAGACCAGAACCGTCAGATAATTCAAACAAAGATTGAATTAACCCCTTGCCAAAGGTAGTTTCCCCTATTAACTGGGCGCGATGATTGTCTTGTAATGCACCCGCTAAAATTTCGCTGGCGCTGGCAGTTCCCTGATTAACTAGAATCACTAAAGGATCTTTCGTCAAGGATGGACCAAAAGCCTCATAATTACCTTGAATCCCTTGACGATTGACAGTGTAAACGATTGTTCCAGAGTCTAACCAGAGACGAGCGACTTCTATTCCTGCTTGTAAAAGCCCACCGGGATTATTTCTTAAATCAAGAATATAGGCAGACGCGCCTTTTTTTTCTAAAATAGAAATAGCTTGTGCCAATTCCTTAACAGCATTGGCACTAAATTGACTCAGACGAATATAACCAATTTTACTGCCTTCTGGGGATAGGCGCAAATCAAATATTACAGGATTAAGCGCAATCCGTTCTCGCACCAAGATTACTTCCCGATCCTGTTCTCCCGGTCGGCTAATAAAGAGAGTCACAACAGTGCCAACAGCTCCACGCATTCGCGCCGCCGCTTCATCAATAGTTAGATTTTCTGTAGATAATCCCTCAATTTTCAAAATGCGATCGCGTGGCTTTAAACCCGCCTTTTCGGCTGGAGAATTTTCAATAGGTGCAATTACTTCCAAAATACCGGTTTCTGGATTAAATGCAATTTGTAATCCCACACCTGTCAATTCCCCAGAAGTATTAACTTGTAAACTGCGATATTTCTCAGGTTCAAGAAAACGGGTAAAAGGATCATCCAGACTCTTGAGCATATCCTGAATAGTAGCATAAGCGGATTCCTGGTTAGGAAAATAATGTTTTAACGCCTTTTGCCGCACATCAAGCCAATTTTGATGGTTAAAACTTCCGTCAAGATAAGAGCGATTCACAATTCGCCACACCTCGTAAACAAGCTTTTGTTCCTGGGTCATAGCTAAAGCTGGAGAAATAAATCCTCCCAGCACCAAACAAAAAATCAGTACCAGTGAGCATCCTAGCCGCCAAAACTGCCCAAAACGTTGATTTATGAACCCTGTTTTCAGTTCCATCTCAGACTCAAATTCCCTAAAACTTTCAATCCTGCTGTTGTTGATGATGAAATCTATCTCTCGACTATGTTACTTTTTTTATAGAAGAAGTGCATTCTTCTCATAAAGTTGCTAATCCAACTTTTTTTAAAGATCATCCTTCCCTGATCAACGATAAAATTTTCTTTGGAGTCAACATTGTCAGCGTTGCCTTACTAAAGAGTAGTGACAGGAAGATTGCTCAAACATAGGGTGAGTTACACCCTAATTTACGCTCGTGGACAAGTAGAAACTCATTCCCTTGGATGAAACGAGAAGCGAACCCTCTAACTGAGGTTAGTCTAATAGTCACTTATGAGAGGGCTTCGCATAACAAAACTTATCAACCGCAATCTATTTTTAGGAACTTGAGATTGTATGGCCAACGTTTATGATTGGTTTGAGGAACGCTTGGATCTCCAAGAACTTGCTGATGATATAACCAGCAAATATGTTCCTCCCCACGTTAATATTTTCTACTGCTTGGGTGGAATTACCCTAGTTTGCTTCCTCATCCAATTTGCCACTGGATTTGCGATGACATTCTATTACAAACCCACCGTTGCCGAGGCATTCTCCTCGGTACAGTACATCATGAATGAAGTCAACTTTGGTTGGCTAATTCGCTCCATCCACCGCTGGTCAGCCAGCATGATGGTACTAATGATGATTCTCCACACCTTCCGCGTTTATTTAACAGGTGGCTTTAAAAAGCCCCGTGAATTAACCTGGGTAAGTGGTGTAATCATGGCTGTGATCACAGTTTCCTTCGGTGTAACAGGATACTCCTTACCTTGGGATCAAGTCGGTTACTGGGCTGTAAAAATTGTGAGTGGTGTACCAGAAGCAATTCCCGTAGTTGGTGTACTCATCTCCGATTTATTACGTGGTGGTTCTAGCGTTGGCCAAGCCACACTTACCCGCTATTACAGCGCCCACACCTTTGTTCTACCTTGGTTAATTGCCGTCTTCATGTTGTTCCACTTCTTGATGATCCGCAAACAAGGTATTTCTGGACCTTTGTAATTAAAGTTATTAGCAACAAGGCAAAACTTATGTTTCCAGATCATCGTAGTTTGTTTTAAACTGAAAGGAAATAACTTGTAAGTTGTAAACATAAACTACCATCTGAAACTAAGTCAATTATCCAGCTAATGGCTTGCGCCAATGCTTTAACCTCACTTCAGCCGGAGAACGCATTTAAAAATGTCAACACAAAAAAAGCCGGATCTGAGCGATCCCCAATTAAGAGCCAAACTTGCCAAAGGCATGGGTCATAACTACTATGGTGAACCCGCCTGGCCTAACGATTTGCTCTATATATTCCCTGTTGTAATCATGGGATCTTTTGCCTGTATTGTGGCTCTAGCTGTTCTAGATCCAGCTTTAACAGGTGAACCAGCAAATCCTTTTGCTACTCCTTTGGAAATTTTGCCAGAGTGGTACTTATTCCCCGTCTTCCAAATTTTGCGCTCATTACCTAACAAACTATTAGGTGTGTTAGCTATGGCCGCTGTACCTGCGGGATTAATTATTGTTCCTTTCCTAGAAAGTGTTAACAAGTTCCAAAATCCTTTCCGTCGTCCTGTCGCTATGACAGTATTTCTGTTTGGTACTTTTGTTACTATTTGGTTAGGTATTGGTGCTGCAATGCCATTAGATAAATCCTTAACTTTAGGATTGTTCTAAGAGTATCAGTTACACTTAAAACTAACCCTGCTAACGTCTGTGATCTTCAAGAGTGTATACTTGATAATGTCTGACAGACAAATAGCCACAATTTTTGATGGTCTACTTGTAATTGATATGTCAAATGATATACACTTTTGAAGATACACAGGCGTTGACTAGTTTGCGATTGTGGAAAGAAAATCACAAAGATTCTGACTGCCAGTGAACTTTCCCAGTCTCAAATCAGGAAATTTTAATTTTTGGCTGTGTAATAATTATCCTCAGAGATTAGAGAATAAAGTCATAATCAAGCAAAAATTATTATCAGACTTTCCCATCTCTCATCTTCGATCATCAATCCCCATGCCAAAATGTAAAATTAGCCAATTAATCAAACATTCCCAGATTTTTCACTTACTTTACTATTTAAGTCACGGTCAATGCTTAGCATAGTGCAGCAAGACCATCGGACGGTAAAGAGCGATCTCAAGCTCCTATGCCAAGTACAACAATGGTTCGAAGAGTTTTGTCAGCAATATTTACCTCAATATGGTTGGTCAAACACCCAACTTCATCGTCTTAACCTAGCATTAGCAGAAGGTTTTACTAACGCAGTTCGTCATGCTCATCATTCCTTACCACCGGAAACAACCATAGAAATTCAAGTCATTCTCTGGATTGATAGACTGGAAATGAGAATTTGGGATTATGGACAACCATTTAACCCCGATGTGATCATTGAGCCAGAACCCGGCACTTTACAAGTCGGTGGATATGGCTGGTTTTTACTCCGGCGTTTGGCAGATAAAGTTGTCTACGAACGCGATTCAGAAACTAGAAATTGTTTGTTAATTGTTAAATATCGTTTAGAATCACAAGATTAACATCTAGTAAGTTGAATAAAAACATTAAAACACAAACAGTAAATTAGATCAGTTTGATTTCAGCTTTTAAATAGTGAATTGACTTTTGCCAGTTTGTACTTGTTTCCTGATAACAAAAATAATTTATGTTTTCACTTAATTGGTACATTTGACAAAGTTATTTATCAGCTTACTTTAGAACTAAAAATAATATGAAAAATGTTAATTAATCAGGTGGAACAAGAATCTCAAACTACAACAGGTAAAAATACAAATAATCATGTATTCCTCTTTTTAGAAATTTTTCTGCGAGAAGGAGGAGTTCAATCTTATGTTAAGGATATTTTTAGATCATATTTGCAATTAGATGAAACCTATCAAGCAAATGTATTTATTTTGAGAGATAGTCCTAATTGTGATAATCCTTTTGACTCCGAGAAATTAAAATTTCACTATTTTTCTAGTATTCATCCA
>JBJTUF010000186.1:0-8151 GCA_046080565.1 Cuspidothrix sp.
AAACTTTTATTTATCGCAAATCTTGGGGGAAAGCTGCTTATGCAGGATATTTAATTCGTGGGCGCGTTTCCGGTCAAAATAATAGTGATTTCATTTATAAATTCCTTCAATCAAAATTTTATTGGGATTGGGTTAATAGTACTTTTATACAAGCAACAATTCAAAATATTAGTGCTGAAAAATATGCGAATTTATCTATCTCAATTCCTCCACTCCAAGAACAACAAAAAATAGCTAATTATTTAGACCAAAAAACCGCCCAAATAGAAGAACAAAAAACCAAGATTAAAAAAGCCATAGACCTATTAAAAGAATACCGCACAGCCTTGATCACCAACACCGTCACAGGTAAAATAGATGTGAGGAAAATTCCCATACCAAACTAAAGAAACCACACACCAAAAAAGGATAACTACCATGAGTAGAGAACATCACGTCAAACTTACTCAAATAGGGAACACCCAAACCTTAACAATTCCTCAAGAATTAACCCTATCAACAACAGACGTAATTATCAGAGAAGATAACGGAAAACTAATAATAGAACCATACAAGAAAAAATCTCTTCTGGAAACCTTTGCTACCTTAGATGACATAGAAGAAGATTTTCCCGATGTTGATGAAGGACTATTACCCTTAGATGACATTGAACTTTAAAATGTATTATTCTTACTTACTCGATACAAATACACTATCAGATTTTATCAAACATCCAACAGGTAGGATTTTCTCTAAAATTCAAGATGTAGGTGAAGAAGAAATTTGTACCAGTATAATTGTCGCTTGTGAATTAAGATTTGGTGCAGAAAAAAGAAATTCACCCCGATTAAAACAAAGAATCGAACTAGCTTTTAGCATGATTTCTGTATTGCCATTAACTCCAGATGTAGATAATAATTATGCCATAATTCGTACACATCTAGAACAACAAGGAACACCCATTGGTAGTAATGATTTATTAATTGCTGCTCATGCTTTAACATTAAATCTAACAGTTATTACCGCCAATGTTCGTGAATTTGCCCGCGTTCCTAATTTAAAAGTAGAAAACTGGCTCAACCCTAATTAAAAGATTATCAAATTATCATTCCCTAACCCCAGAAACCACCATGACACAAATCACCCTTGCAGAACTTCCTCAAACCCTACAAACCCTACTCAACCAAGCCCAAAAAACCGGAGAACCCCTAACCATTATCCAAAATGGTATCCCCTTCGCCATTATATCCCCCATCCATAAAAAATCTCTCCTGCAAACCCTTTCTACTCTTGAACCACTGGATGAAGACTTTGCAGATGTTGACGCAGGATTATTACCCTTAGATGATATTGAATTGTAAAAATGACTTATTTATACTTGTTAGATACAAACATCATTTCCGAACTAATTAAAAACCCTAGAGGAGTGATATTTTCAAAAATTCAAGAAGTTGGAGAAGATAAAGTTTGTACAAGTATTATTGTCGCTTGTGAATCAAGATTTGGAGCGCAAAAAAAGAACTCACCAAAACTGATAGAAAAACTGGAAATTATCTTAAATAGCATAGAAATTCTACCCCTTAATCATCCTGTAGAACAATACTACGCAGAAATTCGTACTGATTTAGAACAACAAGGAACACCCATTGGTAGTAATGATTTATTAATTGCTGCTCATGCTTTAACATTAAATCTGACAGTGGTGACAAACAACATCCGTGAATTTTCCCGTGTTCCTAAATTAAAAGTAGAAAACTGGCTCAACCCCAATTCATAATTTTAAAAAAGTAAACCTCAACAAAATTAAAAGAAATATTTATTTGTAAATTTGTAAAAAAAATTGATTCGCGTTCCTTAACCCAACTTACCTTTTATACTGATTATACTGAAAATATTTACAATATTTGGTCATCCACTAATGCACACAGAAAAAGAATTTGAAAACACTATCGAAAGAGAACTACTGCAACACAGTGGCTACCACCAAAGTAACCCCGCAGAATACGACCCAGAAACCGCCCTTTTCCCCACAGAAATCATCAACTTCATCCAAACCACCCAAGAGAAACAATGGCAACGCCTAGCCACCAATAAGGACCCCAAAAAATCCTTATAGATAGCCTCACTAAAGAACTCAAAAGCCGGGGAATGTTAGATGTCCTCCGTAATGGTTTCAAATGCTACGGTAAAACCTTCCGGGTTGCCTACTTCCAACCTAACACCGCCATGAACCCGGACACCTTGGCACAGTATCAAAAAAATCGCCTCACCATCACCCGCCAAGTCACAATTAAAACCGGACGCATACCCGATATCCTCCTCAGTCTCAACGGCCTACCCATCGCCACCATTGAACTGAAAAACCCCCTCACCCAGCAAACCTACCTCAACGCCATCCACCAATACAAACAGGATAGAGACCCCAAAGACCCCCTATTTGTGTTTAAACAACGGTGCTTAGTCCACTTTGCCGTTGACACAGAAGAAGTATGGATGACCACCAAACTAGCAGGAGAAAATACTTACTTCCTCCCCTTCAACAAAGGCCATAACTACGGTGCTGGCAACCCACCGGGGGAAAATGGCGCATATCGCACCAGTTACTTTTGGCGAGAAGTATTACAAAAAGATAGTTTATTAGATATATTAGCCCGATTTTTACACATAAAAATAGAAGAAATCAAAACACCCACAGCCACAGGAATTAACTATCAAAAAAAAGAAACTTTAATTTTCCCCCGCTACCACCAACTTGATGTAGTCCGTCAATTAATTAATCATACCAAAAAACACAAAGCCGGACATAATTATTTAATTCAACATTCGGCTGGTTCAGGAAAATCAAACTCTATTGCATGGTTGGCACATCGTTTAGCCAACCTCCACGATAACCAAGATGAAAAAATCTTTCATAGCGTCATTGTTATTACAGATAGAACCATCTTAGACCAACAATTACAAAACACAATTTATCAATTTGACCATAAAGCCGGAGTCGTCCAAAAAATAGATGAAAACACCCAACAACTAGCCACAGCTTTAAATGATGGTGTGCCAATTATCATTTCCACAATTCAAAAATTCCCCTTTATTAATAAAGCGATTCAAACCTTAGCCAAAAAAGGTAAAACCATAGACATCACCACCAAAGATAAACGCTTTGCCATTATCGTAGATGAAGCACATAGTTCCCAAAGTGGAGAAACCGCCAATGAACTGCGAAAAATTCTCAATAAAGATGGCATTGAATCAGCCATTGCTGCCCAAATTTTAACAGAGGAAACAGAAGAAGATTTAACAGACCAAGCCAAACAACAACTATTAAAAGAACAAATTGCCCGCACTAAACAACCTAACTTGAGTTATTTCGCCTTTACAGCTACCCCCAAACAAAAAACCCTGCTGGTATTTAATGAACCAGGAGAAAACGGTCAATCTCCCTTTCATCTTTACACCATGCGCCAAGCCATTGAAGAGGGATATATTAAAGATGTATTAACTAATTATACCTGCTATGAAAGGTATTATCAACTTGTCCGCACCTCGGAAGCAAATCCAGATTTACCCCGTCGTCAAGCAGCCAAAGCCATTGCCAGATTTATCGAACTGCACCCCCATAATATCGCCCAAAAAGTAGAAATTATCATTGAACATTTCCGCAACCATACCCGTCATAAAATCGGTGGTAAAGCTAAGGCAATGGTTGTTACCCGTTCCCGTGAACACGCTGTCAGATATAAACTGGAATTTGATAAATATATTAAAGCCAAAGGCTATAGTGATATTAAATCTTTAGTCGCTTTCTCTGGTTCTATCACCTTAGATGAATTTCCAGATGAACCATTTACAGAAGTCAACATGAATGGAGGCATAAAATCTCAAGAAATTGCTGATAAATTTACCAGTGATGCTTACCAAGTATTGTTAGTAGCAAATAAATTTCAAACTGGATTTGACCAACCTTTATTACATACAATGTTTGTAGATAAAAGGCTAGATGGAGTCCAAGCAGTGCAAACTTTATCTCGCCTCAATCGGACTACCACAGGGAAAGAAGACACCTTTGTACTGGATTTTGTCAACAAACCAGAGGACATTTACCAAGCCTTTAAACCTTACTATGAAGAAACACCAGTAGGAGAAACAGCAGACCCCCAACAATTAAATGATTTATCCTGTCAACTTTATCAATGGCAACTTTTTAGCCAAGATAATGTTAACCAATGGTGTGAAATTTGGTTTCGTCCCAAAACTTCTTTGACTGGAGGTGAACATCAAAAATTAAATAGTTTATTAGATCCTATTGTAGACAAATATCAAGAATTAGCAGGAGCAGAACAGGAACAATTTAAAAATCAATTAACCAGCTTCCGTAATTTGTATTTATTCCTAGCGCAAATTATTCCTTATCAAGATTCAGAATTAGAAAAACTTTATGCTTACGGAAGATTTTTACTCAAGAAGTTACCCAGAAGTAAAGATGCTCCCAAAATTGATTTATCTGGGGATATAGAAATTAAATATTATCGCTTAGAAAAAATCAGTGAAGGCAAAATTGATTTAAAGGAAGGCACAGCAGAACCATTAACAAGTGCTACAGCAGTGGGAACTCGTCAACCAGATAGAGAAGTTCCCCTATCCCAGCTTATAGACTCTCTTAATGAACGGTTTGGGACTAATTTTACCCTAGCAGATCAGTTATTTTTTGAACAAATTACCGAAACAGCTATTAGTAAGGATGATATCAAACAAGCTGCCCAAGTCAACAGCAAAGAAAACTTCGCCCCTGTCCTAGAAAAGCATCTGGAAGCGTTGTTTATTGAACGCATGGACGGGAATGAGAAAATCTTTATGGAGGTGATGAATAATGAAGAATTTAGAGCGGTGGTATTTGAGAAGTTATTAGCTAGTATTTATGAGAGTATTAAAGGTGAGTTTTTATAGCAATCCTAAATTACAGCAGTTTGCGAAGGTATGAGGTACAGATTTAGCGGGCAAGACTTGTACTGAGCTTGTCGAAGTATGCCCGCACCACAAGAAATTTTTAATGTTGCGTTTATTTTCCTTCTATGGCGGCGACTATGCCGAAGATGATAAACAAAAAGCCGCCGAGAAAGGTAATTTGTCGCTCAGATATCTTACCTGCTATTAATTTACCACCGATAACAGCGATCGCTGCACAAATTGCGTGTCCTAATATTGCTCCCAGTGTCACACCAATGGGGTTATTACTTGCTGCTAAAGCGATGGTGGCTATTTGTGTGCGATCGCCCCATTCTGCTATAAATGTTAATACGAAAGATTTCAGTAAAATTGACCAAACACTTTTTTGCTGGGAATTATCTAAATCTGCTTTTTCTACCGCTTCTTGTGCCTCTTCTACTACTTCATCATTAGGAGATTTGGGCATTTTATTAGCATCATAAATTAACTTTAAACCAAAGACAATAAATAAAGCTATTTCGGCGTAATGAATAATGTGTTTTGGTAAAAAAGATACTACCTGTCCAAACATTACCGAAAGGATAGTCATAGCCGCTAAAGCAGCCACCACACCAGCAAATACCAAACGTCTGGAATGGTGCATAGACAATATCACAGCAATAAAAAATGTTTTATCGCCTAACTCAGAAATGGTAATTAGTAATAAACCTGCGGTAAAAGCTGTTAACACTCTTTCAAACTCCTAAAGGATTTTTTACCTGTGTGGAGTATCAATGAGAGTTATGACAACTTCACTAGACTCCACACTTTTCAATGTGTAGTTAGTGAAGGTCTCGCTTTCAAATACTTTATAGATTCGCTATCTAAACCAGGCTCATCACCAGTATGTTGACTTAGATATACTGAACAGAAAATTTTGATTTACTGTCAGCAGCTACTCCCCTTCTATTAGTGATGTATAATACTCTTTTTGACCATAAAAGTCAAGCCAGAAATCCTAATTTTAAGATTATGACCTATTTAGAAACCGCAGCCGAATTTTATAGCCAAGTTGCCCAAACACCAGAAGTAGGGCTATGTTGTGTCCAAAGTACACCCTTACAACTACCAGGTCTGAAAATTCCTCTAGCTATGCAGGAAATGAACTATGGTTGTGGAACTACGGTTCATCACAATGAACTTAATAATGAACCTACAGTTTTATATGTTGGTGTAGGTGGTGGTTTAGAAGCTTTGCAATTTGCTTATTTTTCTCGTCGTCCTGGTGCGGTTATTGCTATTGAACCGGTGGAAGCTATGCGAGAAGCTGCAACCCGTAATTTACAACTTGCTGCAACAGAAAACCCCTGGTTTGATCCTAGCTTTGTCGAAATTCGTCCAGGAGATGCTTTTAATTTACCCGTTGCTGATGCTTCTGTAGACATCCTAGCGCAAAATTGTCTTTTCAATATTTTTGAACCAACAGATTTAACCCGCGCTTTAAAAGAAGCATATCGGGTATTAAAATCAGGTGGACGCTTGCAGATGAGTGACCCAATTGCTACAAGTCCTATTCCTGCTCATTTACAACAAAATGAACATTTACGCGCTCTTTGTTTATCTGGCGCACTTACTTATGAAGAATATACTCAACTAATTATTAATGCTGGTTTTGGACAAATTGAAATTCGCGCCCGTCGTCCTTATCGGTTATTAGATAAACAGAATTATCAATTAGCAGAAAATCTACTGCTAGAAAGTCTTGATTCTGTGGCTTTTAAAGTTGAAATTCCGTCTGACGGGGCTTGTATTTTTACTGGTAAAACAGCTATTTATGCAGGTAAAGAACAATTTTTTGATGATAAAGCCGGGCATATTTTACAAAGAGGAATTCCTGCCGCTGTTTGTGATAAAACTGCGAATAAATTAGCAATTTCAAATCCTGAAGAAATCATTGTTACTGATTCTACTTGGTATTATGACGGTGGTGGATGTTGTTGATTTATATATATTTTTTTAACTAACCGCAGAGGACACACAGAGGAAGAGATATCAATATCTATGATGTTAGAAACAGCAATTACCCCTTTTCATCAGCAGTTAAATTCACCTTTAACAAAAAGGGAAATTAAGGTTTTACAAGTTAATTTGGGAAAGCGTTGTAATTTAGCTTGTAATCATTGTCATGTCGAAGCTGGCCCGAAAAGAACTGAGGAACTAACGCCCCCAGGTTGTCAAGATTTAATTACGTTAATTGAACAGTTTCCCCAAATCAAAACTGTTGATTTGACTGGTGGCGCACCAGAGATGAATTATGGTTTTAAGTCATTGGTAAAAGCTGCTCGAAAAGCAGATAAAGAGGTAATTGTTAGATCAAATTTAACAATTTATTTTGTAGATGGATTTGAAGATTTACCAGATTTTTTTGCTAATAATCAAGTTAGAATTGTGGCTTCTCTTCCTTGTTATTTAGCTGATAATGTGGATAAAATGCGGGGAAACGGTGTTTTTGATCAATCTATTCAAGCTTTGCAATGGCTGAATAAATTGGGTTATGGTAACAATTCAAATTTAGTTTTAGATTTGGTCTATAATCCTCAATTACCAAATAATGAAGATTTTTCTTTAACTCCCGAACAAGTCAATTTAGAAAAGACTTATAAAAAGTTTTTAGCTGAAAAGTTTGATATTCGATTTAATCATCTTTTCACTATCACTAATATACCTGTGGGTAGAACAAAGTTACATTTAGAAAGAAAACACCTTCATTCTAGCTATTTGCAGTTTCTAGAGTCTCATTTTAACTCTCAAACAATTGATGGTTTAATGTGTCGTGAGCAAATTTCTGTGGATTATTTGGGGAATATTTATGATTGTGATTTTAACCAAATGATGAATTTATCTGCAAAAACTAAAAATGGTGAAAATTTGACAGTGAGTAAATTATTAGAATTTGGTAGTTTAGATGTAATTCATGAAATTCAAACGGCTGAATACTGCTATGGTTGTACTGCGGGTTGTGGTTCTAGTTGTGGTGGTGCTATTAGCATAAGTTGATAAAAGTTAATAATTAATATCCGTGATTTGGGGGTGTTTACATAATCCTACATACAGGGCTATTTCATTCTAAAAAAGAGGATAAAATGGTAGAGATAATCAGGCATCTATGAGTAAGAAAAATGTCAGAAATAGCAATTATAGAAGCATTCACAGACTTACAAGACCCCAGAAGAACCGCAGGACAACGCC
>JBJTUF010000187.1:0-9808 GCA_046080565.1 Cuspidothrix sp.
GACGAAATAACCATCGGCATTTTTTCCGGGCTATACTAACAGTAACTATCTCTAGCCCTCATGATTACGTCAAGTCTGGCTCACATGAAAACATCCTCAAAGCCCGACACAGACAGCCTTTTTAATTTTCGGACAGGTCTATTTTAAACTTTCTAAACCACTGAGATTAAATTTCTCTATCCATGCAGCGCGATCGCTCGATGTAAAAGATGGGCTTTTAGAAATAACTTTGACTTGGTACTTATTCACCAACACCGAAGTTTGAGTTTTACCCATTTCCACTGCGGCATAACCGCCGATTTTCTTAGTGCTATTGGCAAATTTAGAAGCTGTTGCTGGAGTGCTGCTAGTATCAGAAATAGCTAACTCTGCTACTACTTTACCGCCTTTTTTCAAATTAGCACCAGAAAACCCTTTTTTCTCCTGGGTAAATACTCGATCATAACCATCTCCACCAGTTGGGAAGAAATCATTTAATTTACTGCCCTGGGTAGCACTTTTAACTACAGCTTGGCCGCTTTTTTGCTTAGTGCTTTCCTGTTGTACCTGATCAAAACGATTGGGTGGTTGCGGAGAAGAACAAGCCGTTGTCAGCAGTACAACTGATAGCAATATAGCCGTTAAAACTCTTTGCCCACGATTGATTACCATTTTTAGTTTCTCCTTGATACTTGACCGTGTGAGGCAATTATCACTCTAGTTTTACCTAGAACCTAGAAAATTTACTTTTAAATAACTATTTGGAGGCAGAAGGCAAGAGGCAAGAGGGAATAGGCAAGAGGCGGTAGGGGCGAACGACCGTACAACAGTCAACAGTCAACCGTTATGATAGACGATGGGCGATGACTGCATACAAGGGATCTCCCCCTGTTACCCCCAACAATTGCAATAAATTTGGTGCGATTGACTTTTTAATAATCACTTCTGGGCTGCTAAATCCGGGTACAGAGCTAAAATAGTTTTTGACTAATTCTACTCTCAAAGCTTCTGAACCATCTCGCCAGGCTTGAATAGCCTTTTGAAAAAACATCCGGTTAGAAAAACTGATAATTGCTATACCACCAGGTTTAAGAATGCGATGTATTTCCGAAAAGATGGCCTCTGGATACTGGATATACTGCACTGAAACACAGTTAATGACAGCATCAAAATCTTGATCTGGGAAAGGTAATTGGAGATTGGTATTCAGATTTTGGACAAAATAATGATTTAATTGCGGATTTCGGGCTAGTTCTTCCGCATTAAGTCCATGTCCTTCCACATGAGCAAAATCCACATCTGTGGGTAAATGGGACACCCAACTACTCATCAAGTCAAGAATCCGTGTATTTGGTTTAAGTTGCTGACGGTATAAATCTGTGAGTTGTTGAATAAATCCTGCATCTACATGAGTGACAAAGCGAGGATAACTATAGAACAATTGATCATCTGAGTCGTCTAACTTAATGCGTTGATTGGGCTGAAGTAGCATAGTAGGCTGATTTCGCAAAAGGGACAAGATCCGGGTAAGATAGGTTAGATATATATTCTGCTTTGCAGAAAGTACATCTTTACTCTACTATTGTCAAACCCTGTGGGAGTTAGTTCTATGGTGACTTTAAAAATCGCTGTTTATATAGTTGTAGCGTTCTTTGTCGGTATTTTTGTATTCGGATTTTTGTCTAATGACCCAGCCCGTAACCCTGGTCGTCGGGATCTAGAATAAAAAACAGATTACAAATCTATTCCTAACGGCACAGAAGGTAGAAGCAAGATTATATGTAATTCCACCTTCTGGCTATTTTTGTTTATTTGATTAGCTTGATTGCTTGAAAATATGTTTTATCCAGTATTGCCCCCTCAGTTACCTGCTAATCCTGAATATTCTCACCAGGTCTATTATCTGGCTGATCAGGATGTGGTGAAGATTAAAACTGATCGGCAAAAACTGATAGCAGGCAATGAAGGGGGAAAAAAGTTTTTATCGGCAAAGGAATTTCACCTCCGTCTCAAGAATAGTGATCAAGTTCAAAATTTAGAGGGAGAAAGTGTTTTTCCATCTACGCCAGAAAATCTTCCGCCAGAATTTTCACCACAGAAAACTAAATCTGATGGTGAATCAAATCATATTAGAGATAAAAACCCAGTTTTAGCTAATGGGGTAAATTTACAAGAGTCTGGTGGCAAACTTTATTTATCGGTGGGGAAAAAGAAATCTCCCATTCCTCCTATTCAAAATATTATTGAATTTAAACTGCGTAATCCTGAAAATAAACCGCCAACTAAAATAGAATTTACTCCGATAGAATCTACCCCAACTATAGAAAAAATTCCAGTTACACCTGTCCGAGTTGTAGAAGTAACTGCCGATCGTCAAGAATATGATGAAGAAACTCGCATTGTCACCGCTGAAGGTAATGTAGTGGTTAGATTTGATAGTGCGGTCATTGATGCTGATAGTTTGCAAATCAGTTTAGATAATTTACTGGCGGTGGGGGAAGGGAATGTTGTTTTAACTAGAGGTAATCAAATCCTTTCAGGACAAAGGTTTACTTATAATCTTATTCAAGATAGTGGGGATTTAGAAAATGGTAAAGGTGAGTTATATCTGCCTTCTACAGGTACAGATTTTGCTTTTTCCCCCACTCTGCCAACGGATGTAAGCGGCGGTGGTGTACCTAGTCGTCCTTTGAGTAGTCGAGTACGGGCTAACCAACCCCTCACTAATGTCAATAGTCCAGGACAAATACAATTAGGTATTAGTGGTCAATCTGGGGTGCAAAATGTCGGTTCACCACCACAGTTTGGCGGTGAGGTAAAACGATTACGATTTGAAGCCCAAAAAATTGAATTTTATCCGCGCGGTTTTCAAGCCCAAGATGCCAGAATTACTAATGATCCGTTTTCCCCGCCAGAATTAGAAATTAGGGCTGATAAGGTGACGGTGACAAGAGAAGCACCGTTAATAGATAGAATTGTTACTCAGCGTCAACGATTGGTTTTTGATCAAAATGTTAATATCCCGATTCCTATTAATAACCGCAAAATAGATCGGCGACCTAAAAACGTAAATCCCTTAATTGTTTCTCCTGGTTTTGATAATGGTCAACGGGGTGGGGTGTTTGTAGAACGAAGTTTTGAGGCTATTAGTAATGATAAAATACGCTGGACTATTACACCTCAATTTTATGTGCAACGGGCAATAGAAAAGGGAGACAATTTCGCTAGTTTATTTGGTGTAAATACTAAAATCAATGTGAATTTGGGTACAAAAACTGCTCTGGAAGGAACGGGGGAGTTAACAAGTTTTGATTTCAATCAGTTAGAAAATAATTTGCGCGGTAGTTTGCGTTTACGTCAGGCTTTAGGTAATGTTAATCCTTACACTTTAAGTTTAGAATCTAGTTATCGCGATCGCTTGTACAATGGAAGTTTAGGGTATCAAACAGTACAAAGTAGTATTGGCGGTATTATTACTTCTCCCATTATTCTTTTAGGTAAAAGCGGTATCAATCTGAGTTATCAAGCGGGTGCTCAATATATAGATGCAAATACAGATCGGCAAGATTTACTTTCCCAAGTGCGAAAAAATGATCGGATTTCTCTGGGGCGCTTACAAGGAAGTGTGGCTTTAAGTGGTGGTATTAATTTGTGGCAAGAAAAACCATTACCTAGTACAGCCAATGAGGGGTTAAAATATACTCCTAATGTTATCGTACCATATTTGCGAGCGATCGCTGGAGTAACGGGAACTACTAGCTATTATAGTAGCGGCGATAACCAAAGCACTGTGACAGCTACTATCGGTTTAGTCGGACAAATCGGCCATTTTTCCCGCCCTTACCTAGATTATACTGCCTTCAATATCAGCTACTCTCAAGGTTTTAATAGCGGTTTATCACCCTTTCTCTTTGACCGTTCAGTGGATAATAAGGTCTTAAATATTGGTATTTCTCAACAAATTTATGGCCCATTGCGGTTAGGTTTGCAAACCTCTGTTAATCTAGATACAGGCAAAGAAACCAGCACTGATTATATATTTGAATATAGCCGTCGTACCTATGGGATCACTTTCCGTTATAATCCTATTCTAGAATTAGGTGCTTTTAGTATTCGTATTAGTGATTTTAACTGGCTAGGTGGCACAGATCCATTTTCTGAGGGAGGAGTTAAACCCGTTGTTAATGGTGTAGTTCGTCAAGATTGACGACAGGTGACAGTAAGAAGAAGGCAAAACGCAAGAGGCAATAGTAAAACCCTGACTATGATTAGGTTTCAAGAATAAATTATGTCCTAATCATCTTCGTTATAGCTATATATTTTTATTTCTTCGTTTGTGAACTCCTTCTACGGGTAAGCGGCCGTTCGACCCTGCTGAACTCCTTTCTCCTCATGGCGAAGCCATACTCCTGCTATCAATTCAGAGGTAAGGTAATTGTAAATGTAGTACCAACATTGATTTTGCTAACTAGATCAATTTTACCTTTATGAGCATCAACACACCTTTTCACAATTACTAAACCAAGTCCATTTCCTTGTATTGATTCAACATTGGAAGCACGATAAAATGAATCAAAAATTTTATTTTGGTCAGCTTCGGGTATGCCAATTCCCTGATCTTGAACTGTAAACATTGCTAAGTTAGCTATATGATCACAAGTCAGTCCTAAGCTAATTTCACTATTCATTGGTGTGTATTTAATTGCATTTGATAGTAAATTTCTAAATAGATGATGTAATAGTCTTTCATCCATGATCGCATTTGTATTTTGACTATGACATTGAAAAATTATTTGATGTCCACTATCTTCAATCATCACAAATTCTTCAATTAATTCTTGACAAAATCTTTCTAAATTAATCTCTTCAGGATTATAAATTAGTTTTCCTGCATCAGCTTTACCCATAAAAAGTACATCTTGCATCAGTTTTTCCATGGATTCTACAGCACCATAGATTCTAGTTAAGTATTTATCTTTTTTAGCTTCTGTAAGGTTATTGCCTTGAATTTCTATCAATTCCACTGCTGTTTGAATTACACTTAAAGGATTGCGAAATTCATGGGAAACTGTGGAAATAAATAAAGATTTAAGCCTATTTAGTTCCTGTTCTTTCTTTAAAGCTTGTTCTAAATATTCCCGTTGACGACGTTCGCTTAAATCAGATAATAGTAAAACCACTCCAGTAATTTGGTCAGATCGTCGTATTAATGGAGAAGCACTGTTAGCAATAGGTAATTTTGTTCCATCCTTAGTAATTAAAGCTGCAAATTCTCTCACAGGTAAATGATGTTTTTGTTGGAGAACTTTTCTAACAGGATTTTCTATAATTTCGCCTGTAACTTCATCAATAATTTGAATAATTTCTGATATATTTTTACCAAGAGATTCTGCTTCTTCCCAACCAGTAATCTTTTCGGCCGCAGGATTAATAAATGTGATGATTCCTTGTTCATCAGTAGCAATCACACCATCATTCATGGAATTTAATAGAGTTGCTAACTGATCTCTACTTTCTCGTAATTCAGATTCTAATTTATGTTTTAATAAAGCAATTTCTATAGCGATACGTAAATCTTTAATAGTAAAAGGTTTAACAATATAACCAAAAGGTTGGGTCATTTTTGCCCTTTCTAGAGTTTCTTCATCACCATAAGCAGTGAGGAAAATGATCGGTATATCTAAATATTGATGAATATAATTAGCAGTTGTGATCCCATCTATATCACCTTTGATAATAATATCCATGAGGATTAAATCAGGATGAGTGGTAGAAGCTTGATGAATTGCCGCTTTTCCAGAGGAAGCTTTACCAGTAACTATATATCCTAATTGATTAAGTTGACTAGCAATAGTTTTAGCTAGAATTACTTCATCTTCAACCACTAAAATTTTAGCTGTAAACATTTTTTATCTAATTATTTATCTAAAGTTAACTGGGAAAATTCAATTTTAAATATAGTTCCTCGATGACGTTCTATAGTGATAGAACCTTCCAGTTGTTCTGTCGCTAAATCATAAACCAGGGATAAACCCAATGATGAAGTAGTATCCCAATCTATATTATCGGCTAAACCTATACCATTATCACGGATTATCAGTTCAATATTATGCTTGTTATTTTTATGCAAACTAATACTAATCTCACCTGAGTCTATTTGATAGAAAGCGTGTTTGAGAGCATTTGAAATTAATTCGTTAATTATTAATCCACAGGCAATCGCCTGATCAACGCTTAAAACTACTGAATCAATATCAGTATATAAGCTAATTTGACCAGGTTTTATTTGATACGATATTAGGATTCCTGCAACTAAATTATTAATATATTCTGCTATATCAATTTTACCAATATTAGGATTTGTATATAAATTTTTATGAATGAGAGATATTGATTCAATACGATTTTGACTGTCTTGAATGGCTTTAATAATTTCTGGATCTGTAATTGTCTGTGCCTGTAGATGTAATAAACTAGAGACAATTTGCAGATTATTTTTAACTCGATGATGAATTTCTTTCAATAAAACTTCTTTTTCTGCTAAAGCACCTCTGAGATTAATTTCAGCTTGTTCTCGTTGCAAAATTTCATTTTGGGCTTGTTGTAAGATATTAGACTGTTGAATAGCGATCGCAATTTGTACAGTTAATTGATCGAGTAAATCTAATTCATAGTCTTCCCATTGACGAAAATAGGAACATTGATGGGCAATAAGTAATCCCCATAGGGTAGTACCCATCTTTTCTTCATTGACTTGTAGTAAAATTGGGACAACTAAATTAGCTTTAACTTCAAATTGTTCTAATAGCTGAATATGACACTCACTTAAACCAGCTTCATAAATATTAGAAATTGCCCGTTTATGACCATAATGATAATCAGATATTTTTTCTTGTTTAAAACAATTATCTTCAATATTTTTATTGAGAGAAACTGTCCATTTTGCTAATACTGATTCTGCCATAATTTTCCCACTCATATCGGGATAAAATTGATAAATTACGACTCTTTCAACTTCTAATAAATCTCGAATTTCTGCAACTGTTGTATTGAGAATATCTTGGAGATTTAAAGATTGATGAATGCGCTCAGATACTTTTCTTACCAATTTTTCTCGTTCAGCTTGAGCTTTTAAAATTAACTCATTTTGCTTACGTTCTGTAATATCTTGACCAATACCAATAATATGACCGTTGGCTAATTGAATATTAGTCCAAGATGTATCAATAATAGAACCATCTGGAATTTGACTTTTTAAATCTTTCCACATAGGTTGTACAGACTGAATAAATTTAATTACTTCTTGCCTGTATTCTGGATTAGGATATAATTCTGCAAAAACATTACGAGTTTGAAAATCTTCCAACGAATATTTAAGAGTTTCTTCCAAGTTTTTGTTAATCCAATATACATTATATTCAGGATTAATTAGAGCAATCATTAAAGGAATATTTTCAAATATAGCTTGTAAAAATTCATTCTGTTCTTGAAGTTTGACTTCTGAATTTTTACGCTCAGTAATATCATTAAATAAATGTAAAACTGCTGGGTCATTATTATATTTTAGATATCGCCAATATGCAGGGTTATTTCATTCTAGATTTAAGCAACGAATTTAGGTGTTTTCAGCCATTGTGAGATGGAATTCCTGAAGCCTAAAATGACGCATTGTCGTAAATACATAAAATGTCAGATTTTAGAATGAAACAGCCCTGCGCCAATATGTGATTAGCCACAAATTAGTCCCATCTGCTTTTTGAAGTTTAATTTCATGGTTATGGAGAAAACCAATCTGATTAAAAGTTGCTAATAATTCTTCCCAATGAGATTGATTATGATATAAATCTGAAATTTTCAGGTTTAATAAATTATCTGGAGAAAATTGAAATGTGTGCAAAAATTCTGTATTAGCATAAATAATCATGTTATCAGATGAACGAGAAATGACCAAAGGAATAGGAATTGCTTGGGAAATAACCCTAAATCTGAGTTCACTATCTTGGAGTTTTAGTTCTACTTTTTGATGTTCACTGAGATCATGTATATAGACTAATATAGCATTTTGATTATCATAATGAATATGACAAGAAATCATTTCTATAAAGATAAATTGTTCATCTTTACAAATATGTCGCCATTTAGCAGGATTAGATAATCCCGACCGATTTCTAGCAACATAAGCTAATAACATGGGCATATCTTCAATAGGATGCAAATCAATTATTTGCATTTTGAGAAATTCTGATTTTGAATAGCCATATTTAATAATAGCGGCTTCATTCACATCTAAGAATTGCAAAGTATTTGCATCATAGATCCACATTGGACTAGGATGATGAGTAAATAGCGGCTCATAATTCCATTGACTATTTTGTAAAATTTTCTCCTGCTTTAAATCTAAAAATCTGATGACTTGTTTAGCTAATTTTTTGAGTATTTTTTCTTCTTTTAAACTCAATTTTCGAGGTTTTGTATCCATGACACACAAAGAACCTAGAGCAAGACCATAAGTATTAATTAGGGGAACTCCTGCATAAAAGCGACAATAGGGTGGGGAGGTAACAAGGGGATTATTAATAAATCTTCCATCTTCTAAAGTATCAGTAATAATCAAAATTTCTGGTTCTAAAATAGTAGAATTACCAAAGGATAAATTACGATTAATCTCGGATATATTGACACCAACTTGAGATTTAAACCATTCTCTTTTATCATCAATTAGAGAAATTAAAGCTATAGGTACATCACAAATATCTGCGGCTAGTTGAGCAATTTCATCAAACTCGGTTTCCGGTGGTGTATTGAGGACTTGATATTGATTAAGCAGTTTGACCCGTTGGCGTTCATTCTCAGGTAAGTACATAATTTATAGGTATGGTAAAAGGCAAGAGTCAGTGGTGAATCCCTTGCTATGACTAGCTTTTAAGGATCAATTATGTCCTAATCATCCTAGCTACAGCTATAAAAGTAAAATAATAATTCAAAAATTTAGGGATTAACTTTATGAAAGTACATATTTCTTAATAATTGAAACACTGCCGATTTTTGCTACAAGTCGTAATAACTACTGATTATATTATAACAACAAATATGTGTTCAAAATTATTAAATTTTTGACAACCAGATCCACGACTTCTTTTATTATGTTCATAAATCATAAAGTGATCTGAGAATTCGGGTATGTTATCGCCTCACTTTAATTCTTAGGTTTCAATAATAATTGAAAATAGGTAATTTATTATTAAGAGGATGGGAAAGGTCAGAATTAGAACGGCAGAAAAATGAGCGTTTAATTGCCCAATTAAAATCCTTTGGTATTGAACCGGATGTTTACAGGACTTACGCAACTAGCACAGCGATCGCTAACAAATAGTAGATGTGTACTATAACAGTAATTACAGAACTGGCAAAGCCATTGCTAATGGATGCTATAGCTGTAGCCAGGATAATTAGGACATTATGAATCCTTGAAACATATATATAACAAGGCTTTTCCTCCTGTCTCCTGCCCTCTGCCTCCTGCTATAGTAACCTGTGCGTAAGTCCTAAGTATTATAAAATCCAAACAATTGAGTAAAAGTAACTAGAAAGGATTATAACCGTGGCCTTATTTACGAAACATACTAATTTATTCATAATGTCCGCTTTGCTGGGATTAATCGGTTTACCGACGATAGTAACACCAGCAACAGCCCAAAACCTGAATAATGCGGGCAACTCAGACCTAAATCCCAGTGTCAATCAACCTAGTTCTACACCTACCTATCCCGCAGCACCTCCACCAGAACCAAAGAAACCCTTACCTAATGAGAGAGAATTAGAAGACGCA
>JBJTUF010000188.1:0-2769 GCA_046080565.1 Cuspidothrix sp.
GACTGGTTACATGGCGGTGCAGAAGCCTTTTTAACCCTAGCTAACATCTTACTAGTCTTAGGCTTCCGTCAAGCAGTACAAGAATTAGAAGGGAAAAAATAAGTTTGGTTTTCATATCGTAGCATCAAGTTAATTTAGTTAACTTGGTGTAACACATACTTCTCATTTAATTTAATTTAGAAACTTTGGAAATGTTTGAGGTTAGTTTATGTCTCGTTCTCCTAAATCAAAAAAAACTAATGCTGAATCTAGATCAAGATATTATATTAGAGAAGAAGCAAAGAAAAAAAGGTGGAGTGTTAATCATGTTTCTCGCGGAGGAGATTTTCTGGAAGAAAATGAAATTGAAGCTCATTTTCCCGATATTGGGTTAACTGGAACAAAGCCAGATTTTTTGATATGTTTTAATCATGAACCTTTAATAATAATAGAAGCTAAAAATGAGCCTAACAAAATTAATAACGCAATTCAGGAAGCAATTGAATACGCTGAAGCCATAAATTCTACACAGAAATATAATATCAAATTAGCTGTAGGTGCTGCTGGTCAAGAAGATACAGGTTTTATCGTTGAAGTCAGATATAAAACTAATAATGGTTGGGTTGCTCTTACTTCCTCCCAGGAAGAAATTACTACTATTCCCTCTAAAAAAGAGGTTGAATTAGCTATTGTATCCGATGACGGAACAACTAATGTTTCTATTCCTGCTGCTTCTGAGTTTGTAGATGCAGCTATTGAAATCAGTAGAATACTACGGACTGCTAAAGTAGAGGCATCTATACGACCTAAAGTTATTGGTGCAATTACTTTAGCTATGTCTCAAGGTAGGATTGATATTAGAAAAGATGAAGCTCTACAATCTATTAATAATTTATCATCTCAAGCCATTAACCAATCCAATGATATTTCTGAAGATAAAAAAAATCAGATAATAGATGCTTTGAAGTTATCAGGGTCAGATTTTGATAGACTTGCACTATATATAGGTAGAATTGTAGCTATTCTTTTTCGTTTAAATATTCGTTCTGTTCTACAAACAGATGTAGATTTTTTAGGAATGTTTTATGAAGCATTCCTACGTTATGGTTATGATAATAATGCTTTAGGTATTGTTTTTACACCTCGTCATATTACTAGGTTTTGTGCTGATTTATTAGAAGTTTCTTATAAAGATAAAGTGATAGATATTGCTTGTGGAACAGGAGGTTTTTTGGTTGCAGCTTTTGATAAGATGCTTGAAAGTGCAAAAAGTGAAGCCGCTATTACTCAAGCAAAATCTTCTCTGTATGGTTTTGATACTAATCCAACAGTGTGGCTACTAGCCATGCTGAATATGTTTTTTCGTGGAGATGGTAAAAGCAATATAGAATTAGGCTCTTCTTTGGAAGAAGACAATATTAATCCGCTTAAAAAACAGTTTACAAAAGCATTTTTAAATCCTCCTTTTTCTCAAAAAAATGAACCTGAATATAAGTTTATTGATATGGCTATGGAGTGTTTAGGAGTAGGAGAAATTTTAGTAGCTGTTGTATATGCCAGTGTTTTTGCAGACGACAAACATAAAATATGGAGAAAAAACTTTTTGCGCCGACATTCATTGTTGGGGATAATTAGTCTTCCTGACGATTTATTTTATCCTACCTCTGCTCCTACAAATATTATTATAGCTTCGGCTCATATACCCCAAGCTAATGATGACAAAATTATGATAGCAAAAGTTAGTAATGATGGTTTTGAAAAATTAAAAAATAGAAGAGTAGAAAGAGAAGGTTCTCAATTACCTTTACTTAAAATTGCTTTTAATCAAATTAAAAATAATCAAGAAGTCAATAATGCCGATATTACAACAATTTTAGGTAAGGATCTTAAAACAGGTGTTGAATGGAGTCCTCAGCAATGGCTTCTTCAACCTGAAATAAATCAAGCAGATATTATAAATAATAACAAAAGAGTAATGAAATCTATATTTCAGGCAGTATCTTATTTTCCTGATTTAAGTGAAGAAGTGTTAGACAACTTTTGTAACAATTGGCAGCAATTGCCACAATTACCACTTGACGAAAACAGGCCCATAGGTTTCTTTTTTCAAGTCTTGCCTGGAAAATCTACAGGCGAAAAAAATTATAGTGAAGGTACAACTCCGTATATCTCTAGTGGTGATAATTGTAATAGTATCATTAGACTAGTAGCAAGAAATGATGAAGAGTGTTTTGTTAATGGAGGTATCACTGTAACTGCTTTTGGTTATGCTGCTGTTCAGCCTTGGCAATTTATGGCAAGAGGTAATGGTGGTAGTGCGGTTAAGGTTCTGATTCCAAAATTCAATATGAGTTTACAAGAATTAGTTTGGTTTGCAACACAAATAAATATACAAGCTTGGAGATTTTCTTATGCTCGCATGGCAATTCAGTCAAGACTTAAAAACTTATTAGTTACTAGTCCCAAATTAAGAATATCCAGTAGAACCAGAACTATTTCTGAAGATATTAAGGAGTTTAGTAGGATGTTTAATGAATTCAGTTCAATTTATGATAATTTTTTATCTTAAATAATTTTGAACTATTCTAAATATAGATAGAGTTCGATTTGGAAAATAAAAAACTCTATTAATATTGACGGTAAGTTTCAATTGAAAGTAGAAGATTGAGGAATCATTAAAAATGGAAGTAATACCCGCAATTGATTTACTAGAAGGTCGCTGCGTGCGACTATACAAAGGAGACTACACACAATCCCAAGTATTTAGCGAAAATCCCGTAGAAGTGGCGA
>JBJTUF010000189.1:0-25419 GCA_046080565.1 Cuspidothrix sp.
CGGTAAAACAGTTACTCAAGCAGATATGATGATTGCTGCTACAGCCCAAATACACCAATTAACTTTAGTCACGCGCAACATTCGTGATTTTGATAGCTGTGGTATTCCGCTTTTAAATCCTTTTACTTAACCTTGATGATACAAGAATATTTATCTATTAGTTTAGAAGATTTGCCATGAAAGTTACCACTAAAGATAGTCAAATACTCAAAACAGTTCAACCTGATATTATCCAGACACATCTCCAAGCTACAGGATGGCAAGAAACAGGAAGAATTTATAATGATGCTGGAGCAATTTGGCGATTAAAAAAAGACACCGCAGATGGATATGAAATTTTGCTACCTCTCCAACATAATTTAGGAGATTATGCTGAAAGAATTAGCGATATTTTGAAAACATTAGAGATAGTAGAAAATAGAGATCAATTTGATATTTTAAGTGAATTTATCACCAATTATCCTAACTTTACTGTTCAAGGTGTTGTCATGCAAATCGCCACTCCAGAAATTGATAAACTAAGAGGAGAAATTACATTATTAGGTGCAGTATTTGAGAGATTACAAGAAATTAAAACAGTTCTCAATAATCAGGATTATATCTTAGCTATTAAGGCTTATCAAGAACGACTGCCAATTAATTGTATAGGTGATTTAATCAAAGAAGATAATCATTTTATTCTCAGAAATCCCAGAAATTTACAAATTGACTGATGAATATGGATTTTAGGATTTACAGGATATTATTTGTAGTTTTTTCATGTTGTATTTGATGATTTTGAGCAGGTTATTTGTCACAAATTAGGACACGCTGGGGGAAGTGAAAAGTTAAAAGTCCAATACTTTTTACTTAACCTTGTACCTCATAACTTAGGAAACTACTTTTATATTAAGCGGTTGTGTCTGGGAAATAATCGGAGTCCATGATTTGCTCTGGGGTGAAGGGACATTCTAGGGGAAAGGTAGTTAAGGATAGTTTTGTTTCCCTAGCGGCGTTTTTTCGTGCTTTCTGATAGCAATCAGATATATTTTCTTTCAGGAATGGGTTTAAGCTAGGACTGTTTTCTAAGACTAATTCGAGTTCATTTCTTTGGGTGATTATGGTTGAAGTCCAGCTTTTCGTTTTCTTTTTTGGTTGATATTTATACTTTAATAGGTGCATGATTAAAACAATTAATCGGCTTTTAATTTCCCGTTTGTCATTGCTCCCCATTGATTGAACTTCCTCAATTAAGTTTTCTATATCTAGGTCTTGAATCTGTCCATTTTTGAGTTGCCTAACAGTTTGTTCTATCCAAAGATTAAAGTCGGTTTCATACAGATTCGTGTTCATAGGTTATTCTCCTAATAATTTGAGAGGGGATTCTTCTATCAGGTTATTTATTCATAGTAATTACTTGTTGCCAACTGGTGACGATATCTTCTTTTTTGATTCCTGCCTCGATGAGTGTATTAACCAATCCTTCTTCAAAGTTATCTTCTTCAATGATGATTTGAGAATTGCCATTATCTTTTTCGATAAGTCGCGCATGAAATATGACATTATCCATCCATTTTTGTTTGTCAAAGCCTGTAGCAATAACCAAAAAATGTCCAGACTCAGTGTCACAAATTGGGTAAAGTTTGATTGCTTGTAATCGCGGCTGTGCGATCGTGGCATCCTTTACGGTTTTTTTGAGAATGTCTATATAATTTAATGATTTATCCATTGGATTATAACCTCCTGATCTGGTTCGTACACTATCAAGTTAATTTGATTACGCTCGAGCGCCAACTGAAAAATTTGCTTTTGAAAATGCTTAATATACATCTCTTGACTGATGGCCAAGAATAATTGGCGATCTGGTTCTTGTTTTTCTAAAGCCCATTGGTAAAGTTGAAGTTGTCCCATTGTTTTTTGCAGACTTTCTTCTTCCTCTTCCTGAACTCTTGATAGCGAAGCATGGTGTTAGCCATACTCCTGAACTCCTGACTCTTCACTAGTTTAATAAATTACATATTCTTCTTATTATCTCACGTAGTCATTTTTTAATTATTGCGAAATGTAACAAAATCAACGGCAAAACGTTTTACCATCTTGACAACCAAGAAAAGAACCGATAATGTGAGATACATACCCGGGTAAGACCACTAGAAAGTTTATGCAAACTAAGCAAAAGGTTACGTTATATTTATCGCCGGAATTGCACAGAAGATTAAAAATTCGTTCTGCTGTTGACTCAGAACCGATGTCAGACCTAGCGGAACGAGCGCTCAGTTTCTACCTGACCAACTCAGAATTAGTAGAAGAGATAGAAGCGTCTTCTTATGGGCGAACTCATCGGGTTTATTCCTGTCCCACTTGTGAAACCTCACTGGTGTTACGTGACGGGGAGCTAGTGGACTTAGGCAATCAACCAGGAGTAATCGGTCAAGATCATCTACCTAGAGAACAAGATGAAACTCATCCCAAGGGTGAGGAAGAATTAGTTCCTTGCTAGATAGAAATTATGAATAATGATTAGTATGGCTTAACGCCACGCTATGACTATCGGTACTGTCTCTATAAGGTCTCAAGTAGGTCGATAGTATGAAAGAAGAGCTAAACATACTCATACAAGCTCAATACCCTCTAATCTACCTTGTGACCTCCGAGGAAGAACGGGCAGAGCAAGCAATTTCTAGAGTTTCCCAAGAGCTAAAACCCCAAAGACGAGTATATGTTTGGACAGTAACTCACGGTATCGTAGAGTACGGTCAACCCCGGAATACAACTCAACACAATACTGTTTCTCCCGAAGCAGCCATTGATTGGATTATCCGCCAAAAAGAACCCAGTATATTTATTCTTAAAGATTTACATCCATTTATAGATGCGCCAGCAACAACTAGATCGCTCCGGGATGCGATCGCTAGTTTTAAAGGAACGCAAAAGAACATTGTTTTGATGTCCCCTGTGCAACAAGTTCCTATCGAACTGGAAAAAGAAGTTGTTGTTTTAGATTTTCAATTGCCTGACATGGCTGAGTTAAATAAGGTTTTAACTGCCCATCAAGAGCAAAATCGTGGGCGACGGCTCACCACCGAGGCGCGAGAAAGGCTTCTCAGAGCAGCTTTAGGTTTAACCAAAGATGAAGCCGAGAAAGTCTACCGTAAAGCACAGGTAACAACTGGGCGTTTGACGGAAGATGAAGTTGATATTGTCTTATCAGAGAAAAGACAACTCATCCGCCGTAACGGTATCTTGGAGTACATCGAAGAGGATGAAACTATTGATGCTGTGGGTGGCTTAGAAGAATTAAAAACCTGGCTGACCCAACGTTCTAACGCCTTTACTGAAAGGGCGAGAGAGTACGGGTTGCCCCAACCAAAAGGGATGTTAATTCTCGGTGTTCCTGGTTGTGGTAAGTCACTGATTGCCAAAACTACTTCCCGTTTATGGGGTTTACCAATTCTCAGATTGGATATGGGGCGGGTCTATGACGGCTCAATGGTGGGTCGGAGTGAAGCCAACCTGCGGAACGCCTTGAAAACAGCAGAATCAATTTCCCCTACGATTCTGTTTATTGATGAATTGGATAAATCCTTTGCAGGTAGTGGTGGTTCTGGCGATTCCGATGGGGGGACATCAAACAGAATTTTCGGCTCTTTCCTCACCTGGATGCAAGAAAAGAAATCCCCAGTCTTCGTAATGGCGACAGCTAACCGGGTAGAACGCCTACCTGGAGAGTTTTTGAGGAAAGGCCGCTTTGATGAAATTTTCTTTGTGGATCTGCCCACACCAGAAGAACGTCAGGATATCTTTAGTATTCATCTGACTAAACGCCGCAAAGATATTGCTAGATTTGACTTAGGACAACTAGCAAAAATGTCAGACGGTTTTTCTGGGGCAGAAATTGAACAGGCGATTGTGGCGGCAATGTATGAAGCCTTTGCCCAAGATCGGGAGTTCACCCAATTAGATATTATTGCTGCATTGAAGTCTACTTTGCCACTGTCAAGAACGATGCAAGAACAGGTCACAGCCTTAAGAGACTGGGCCAGACAGCGTGCTAGACCCGCAGCCTCCTCTGTTGCTGAATATCAGCGCATGGAGTTTTAAAAGCTTTCCCCTGCTATGTGTCAGGGGGGAAAGGTTAGCTACAAAGCTAACAAATAGAAAAAAGCCGTTCCCAAATCATGCGGCTTCGCTGAAAAAGAACCGTTGTCGTTTTTCTCATCAATCTTCTTATTGGAGGAAACCCAAATGTCTCACTTTAGCACTCTGCGTACCAAGATCACCGATGCCGAAATTCTCAAATCTTCTTTGCGTGATTTGGGTATTACCGTAAAGACTGAAGCTGATGTTCGTGGTTATAACGGTCAGCGCTTACGTTCCGACATCGTTGCTGTATTGGAAGGCGAGTACGATCTAGGTTGGTCTCGTAACAGTGACGGTTCTTTTGACCTGATTGCTGACCTTTGGGGTGTTGCTAAGAAGCACAACCAGACTGAGTTGATCAACTCCATTAATCAAAAATATGCCGTTAACAAGACTTTAGCTGAAGTAAAACAGCGCGGTCTGCAAAACGCTAACGTTAAGTTGGTGTTGCAGTAACAATTTCTGTAGCGCGTTCTCAAAGTGAAACGGGTTAACCTTCTAATAAGCGGTTAGCCCGCTTTTTTATGGGTAAATTTCCATCACAGTAAGCTGCTGTGCAGTTAAATTGGATCAGGACTCATATCATGTCCGGTGGAATACTTATCATATCTGTTGAGGCTAGTAATTGGTAATTGGGAAAAAATCATTATTACCCAAAAACTTATATCGTAAGTGATTACCCGGACTTGATATGGTTCTATCCAGGATGACTAGGATATGATTTATCCTTGAAGCCTAATCATAGCAAAGGTTTTACCATTACCTCTTGCCTTCTGCTATATTACGCAAAACCTATTTCAAATACTGCAATTGCGACGTAAGAAAGTAATCTCAAACCGCTACATTTCGTTAAAATGCGTAACTCCTATGGATATTGTGATATTCAGGAAAAGTAGCCTAAAACTTTCTTCTTTTTTGACTTGCTGTTGTGCATTTAAAATTCACAAGAGCTATTTCCTAGTTGACAATTTTATAGACAAAACTATACGGGTTGTAGCTATAGGTATCAAAAAATCACAAAAATGTAGGTTAGGTTAAGCCTGAGAATAACCTAACCTACGTCATAGAAACTAACAGCCTATGGAATTTGTAATTGACTACATTTGACCGCTAAAGACAGGCTTTACTTTACGGTCAATCCATTCCCCCAAATCTTCAGCAATTGTTAAAACACTAGGTTTACAGCGTTTGATATTAACTATAATTCCTTGCGCTCCTTCAACTTCTAAATCTTCTATATAGCCAACACTCGCTTGATTTGCTTCCCTGGAACTGAAAAATGGACCGAAATAATAGGTACACCGGGGGTTTTGTGTAACAATTTCTACCCACCAAGCAAGGCCGAGAGCATTAACTGTATTAGTTAGTCCTTCTTGGAAGTTGTGCCAAATCGTTTTCATAGTTTTACCGATTTATAAACGTGTGACTGAGTGTGTGAGAATATGTTGGATTTATGGTCTTTTACATTTCTTTATACTCTTTTACTATTCTTTTTTCAAAGAAATTGTCTGTAGTTTATCAAGATACAGTGTATTTAGGGATTTTTGACGATAAATTTCGTAAAGTGCCATACCCGTTGCGACCGACGCATTCAGGCTAGGAGTCTTACCCGGTAAGGGAATGGACACCAAAACATCACAAGATCGTTGTGTCAACATACTCAGACCTTCGCCTTCACCACCCACAACTAAAACCACAGGACCACTAAATTTAACAGTTTGTAATGGTTCACTGCCAGTCACAGCAGTTCCATAAATCCAAAAACCTTCTTCTTTCAACTGTTCCAAAGCTCGTCCTAGATTCACAACTCTAGCTACAGGGAAAGTTTCTAAAGCACCGGCGGCCACCTTAACGACAGTAGATGTGATTCCTGCCGCTCTGCGCTGGGGAATTACTAAGCCTTGAGCGCCAATTGCTTCCGCCGTGCGAATAATTGCTCCTAAGTTATGAGGATCAGTAATACCATCAGCCACAACAATGACGGGATCGGTAACAGATTTAGTCTGACTAATCAAATCGTCTAATTCAGTGTAATCATAGGGAGCAATTTGTGCAGCGACACCTTGATGATTTGCACCACCAGTAATTTGATCTAACCGTCTGGGTTCAACTTCATCAATGACTGCACCATTATCCTTAGCTTGGAGAATTAAATGATGAAATCTGGGATCATAACGCAGACGGGTAGTAATCCACAGGCGGTTGATGTGACGTTCACCTTCTAAAGCTGTCAAAACTGGATGACGGCCATAAATTAGATCATTGTCTTCCGTGGATGTAGTTTCTGAAGCTGGCTGAAAAGATGGATAAGATGTGCGGTATTTAGGAGCAAAAGATTTACCTTCTTTAGCTAAGGTGATCTCTGAAGATTGTTCCGAACTATAGCGAGGTTTAGGTACATAAGATTTACCTGCTTTGGCTAATTTGACTTCGGAAGACTGTTCGGAAAATGAGCGAGCAGGACGGGGTTTGACACTAAAAGATTTACCTTCTTTGGCTAATTTGATTTCTGAAGACTTGTCAGAAGATGAGCGAGAAGGACGGGGTTTGACACTAAAAGATTTACCTTCTTTAGCTAATTTGATTTCCGAAGACTCCTCAGAAGCTTTGCGAGATGGGCGAGGTTTCGCAGACAGGGGTTTGCCATCACTTTTAGCTTGATTACGGATAGGATGGGGAACAACGCGCTTACCCTTGATTTTTACGGGTTGGCCGCGTTTTGCTTGATGAGCAGAATTATTTTTTTTGGATTGACTTGTCATAACAAATTTTGGGGTTGTAGCTAGATGAGTGAACAGGCCGATGACATCAATTTAATGAACCATTACAAATGAATTTCCTATGGACAGAGGCAGCTTTTTAACTATTTCTCTAGAGGGAGTTTTTGTAAGAGTTCGGTTAAACGAGGGTAATCAGTAAGATATAAGTAGCCAACTAATGTTTCTAAACTAGTTGCCTGTTGATAAATTTCGGGATTGAGTCTTTTATGACGACTTGTGGCAGAGTTACGACCTCTGCGAACGATTTCTAATTCATTACTCCTCAAGTAAGGAGTTAACAGTCGCAAATGTATCGCTTGTGTTTCTGCTCTTACCTGATCCACTACTAAACGATGGTAATTTTCCAGTCGTTGCTGTGGCCACAGATAAAACATTCTAACATAGAGTTCGTAAATTGCATCCCCTATGTAGGCTAAAGCCGAAGGAGATATTTGTTTGATTTGTTGTGGGGATATTTGCTGAGGCAGTTGTGTTGCATTGACCAACCATGAGGAAATATCTAATGAATCTTGATCAGTGAGTTCATTTGCTCCATGGCCGTCTGTGTCCTCCTTCGGCTTCACAAATTAATCATTCCTTAAAAACATTACAGAGGGGTTATTTGCTGACATTACTCTGGTTACAAGAGTAGGATGCGTCTATTTAGCATATTCTAAAAGTAGCCACAAGAAGCAAAAATCACTGATGTTGTTTTGTACGTTGTGGGTTTTTCGTTGTCATGGAAGTTGACAAAACAACATTTCAAACCATTTGCACGGTTTTCCGCATGATTTGGGATCATCTTTCCCAGTATTTTTGGCTAGGAAAGGTAAATTTGAAGAAGGCAGGAGGCAGGAGGTAGAGTCCAGTATTCCTTATGCCTTTTTTACTAAAGAATTTTTGTGGTAGTTGGTAAAGTGAGTGAATATTGGAGACAGGTAACTACTGTCAGTGAATAACCCAACTGTGTAGAATACAAGATATTTGCGATCGCTATATTTTTAATAATTCTAACTAATTATCTTCTGATTTTAACATAAAACAGGCAATACAATTTTCTCTCTTGCTCCTGTGCCGTCTTTGCCTCTTGCTCAAAAATTAAGCTATCCGAGATTATATCTGGATAGCCTAATTCAGATTTTCCAGTTAAGCAATCAAGATGCTGGGATGTTTTCTAGGGCTGCTTCAACTGTAGTTTGTAGGGATAGGAATTTTTCTAAGCGGACAAGCTTAACTGTTTGAGTAACGCGGGCATTAGTGACAATTTGCAAAGTGCCATCTTTTTCTTTTGCCTGTTTCGCCAGTTGTACTAGCGCACCCAAGCCAGAACTATCCACAAAGTCTATTTGTGAAAGATCCAAAATAATGTTTTTTGGGCCTTCATCAATTTTACTACCGAGGACTTTCCGAAATGTTGGTTCAGAGAAAGCGTCTAATAAGCCTGTGAGGCGGAATAGCTGACAGTTATCCCGGGCTTCGCGTGTACCTCTCAGGCTCACGGTTAGATTTAGTGGTTCAGCTATAATTTCCTCCTCATTCTTTTTACTAAAAGTAAACGTTCCAGTATAGATGGTTTATGAGTAAGTTGTCGAGGTGAGGGAGTTGGTAAAAATTTTGATTAATTACCAATCACCATGATGACATTTTTTATTGTTACTCAAGTTAGGCGATCGCACCTTGACTAAGAATTTTAGATTTGAGATTTTTGGGTTTATGCCATCTAAAATCGGCAAGCTAAAATCTAAGATTTATTGCCGTGCTGCTTGCATTGTTAACACAAACTGTTCAAACAGGTAGTCAGCATCATGGGGTCCAGGACTAGCTTCTGGGTGATATTGGACAGAAAACACAGGTAAGGTCTTGTGGCGAACTCCTGCAACAGTGCGATCATTGAGGTTCAAATGACTGATCTCTACTGTAGCTGTAGGTAAGGAGTCTGGGTCAAGGGCAAAGCTGTGATTTTGGCTGGTGATCTCCACTCGTTGCTGTAGTCCTGCTGGTTGATTTAAACCCCGATGTCCAAATTTTAGTTTAAAAGTTCGTGCGCCCAGGGCATGACCTAAAATTTGGTGTCCCATACAGATGCCAAACATGGGTTTTTGACTTTCTAGTAAGGCTCTGGTGGTGTTAATACCTTCTGTGACGGCGGCGGGGTCGCCGGGTCCGTTAGAGAGGAAAATACCATCTGGATTGTATTTGAGAATTTCTTCTGGTTGTGTATCGGCAGGAACAACTATGACGCGACAACCATAACTAGCTAGACGACGGAGGATATTCCGTTTTACCCCAAAGTCTAGGGCGACGACTGTGAAGGTTTGCCCAATGTTTGCCACTGCGGTGGGGTTAAATTCCCAAAAGGTGGTGGTGGCTTCTTGCCATTCATAAACTGTGGGTGTGGTGACTTCTTTAACTAGGTTTAAACCTGCCATGCTGGGAGCAGCTTGAACCATTTCTAACAGTTCTGTTTCATCGAGAATGGCTGTGGAAATGCCACCATTCATTGCGCCAAAGATCCGAATTTTCCGGGTGAGGGCGCGGGTATCTATGCCAAAAATGCCGGGGATGTGGTGCTGTTGCAGATACTGGGGTAAGGATTGGGTAGAACGCCAGTTACTCGGTTGATGACAGATGTTACGAGCGATCGCTCCCTTAACATGGGGTTTGGTAGATTCTTCATCTTCGGGATTGATCCCAGTATTGCCTAGTTCGGGATAGGTGAAAATTACAATTTGACCGCAGTAACTAGGATCGGTTAATACTTCCTGATATCCGGTCATGCCTGTGTTAAAAACAACTTCACCAATGGCGGTTCCCGTAGCACCGAAGGACCAACCACGATAGGCTGTTCCATCTGCTAGGACAAGTAGAGCGGGTATTGCGTCAGATAGGGGCATAGATTATTTGTAATTAGTAATTGGAGCGAAAAAATGGTTTTATATCTTCTATAAGTTATTTTTTTAGAAGACGGCAAAGCTATATTTTCTCATGGTTTATGAAGGTGGAGACCCTATATCTACAATATTCATTTCTTTGACACTCTCCGGTCTAAAGACGCGGGGATTCTACATTCATCGTCAAAACTTGCTCAACCAGGCTTGCACCAAGTAGAGTAGTGGTTTCAACTCCTGTAGCGTTACTTTGGGAATGCCCTTCCCTAGCTTGTTTTCCAAGATTTAGAATATTTATTGCTGCATTCACATCTCTATGAAGGTACGAACCACAACTACATTTATGGGTTCGAGTTGAAAGAGATTTTTTCACAACTGCACCACAATTACTGCATTTTTGAGATGTGTAATGTGGAGCAACAGCAACAACAACACTGTTAAACTTAACAGCAAAATATTCTAACCATTGGCGAAAAGTTGACCAAGCTGCATCATTGATTGACTTGGCAAGACAATGATTTTTTACCATGTTCTTAACTTTTAAATCTTCATAGGCGACTAAGGCGTTAGCCTTGTTTACGTTACGCGCCAGTCTCTTGGCGTGTTCATGACGTTGCCTATTTACCTTTAAATGTTTTCGAGCATATCTTTGTCTTGCTTTTCGTCTTTGATTCTTGCCTTTCTCTTTCGTGTAAATTCGACGTTGAGCGTGTTTGATGGATTTTTCAGATGTTCTTAGAAACCGAGGATTTGGTTCATGATGTCCATTAGAGTCAGAGTAAAAATACTCTAAACCTACATCTAATCCTATCTCACCATCAGCTATTCTGGGTTCTTGATTAACCTCAGTTTCTACACAGAATTGAACATAGAACCCATTAGCACGTTTAACAATTCTAACTCTTTTAATTAACTTAACTGGATATGTATGAATATCCCATTTACCCAATAGTTTAAGTTCACTAATACCTTTTTTATCGGTAAAAGTGATACGTCTTTTTGTTGGATGTAATGACCATCCAGAAGTTTTATATTCAACTGAACGGTTATCTTTCTGAAACCGGGGATATCCTTTTTTACCTACAACCTTCTTTTTACAGTTGTCGTAAAATCTCTGGATTGCTTGCCATGCTCTCTCAGTTGCAGACTGACAAGCCATTGAATTTAATTCTTCTACAAAACTAAACTCTTTTCGTAGTGCTGTTGAGTAATTATTTAAGGCAATTCTGTTAATTTTTGCTTCTTTTGGCGAATCCATCCAGTAACGGATAGCCTTGTTTCTGATGAACTGAGATGTTCTAATTGCTTCGTTAATAGCTTGTTTTTGACTTTGGTTACATTTTGCTTTGTACTCTAATACCAGCACTACTACATCACCTCCTAAATCTGTGCTAAACTAGGTTTAGTTTAGTCTGATATTCTATATATGTCAACAGGAAAAGGACAAAAGAGGGTTAAAAATATACCAGTTTTTTATGATGAGATGAAAAAACGAAGAGGTATTAACTTAACTGACACAGCTTGGGGAATTTTAGCTAGGCGAGCTAAGATAGAAAAAATCAGTGTTAGTGAGTTAATTGAAAGATATGCTAGAAATTCTGTCACTGAGGGCTAAAGCCCTTTTTTGGCTTTCATCCCTTGCTTAAAGGACGGTTGAGTTTTTCCGCCACGCTCCACAACTCAACCTCAAGGGTTTTCAGCCTTTTTTTCTTATAATTGCCATTTGCTCCTGTCAGGTCCTGATCCCTAGGTCTTTTAGGATACTCTTCATGGGTATAAACCCATATAGGATACACGGAGCAAGAAGCTTGATGAACAACATACATAAATCTGCCTTTACGAGCAGCACCCTGAAGTTCCGGCATTAAAAACCGAATTTTTCTGAATTCAAAATCTGGTTTATAAGCACCTTTAGGAAAATTCTCGCTATCGGACTCATCAAAAAGGGGATCTTTGCTAAGGGTATCTATGTAGGTGCTTATCAAAACTTGAAATGAATCTCTAGCTCTTTTATTTTTTTTGTAGTGACTTTTAATCAGCTTAGTCAGACTAAGCTCAAACTTCGTCAATGGCCTTATCGAATATGTTTCGCACCCAGGCACTACTATCCTCCGGTTTTACTTCGGGAATGCGTTCATAATTTAAACGCAATTCTTCCAAAGTATCAGATAAAACAGCCTGATAGCTAGGGTCATTCTGTTCAATACAATCAAGAATTGTATCAACAAAATGATCAATAGCATCAATACAAGCGTCAAATGATTCTCTTTGAGAACTAAAATTCAGAAGAAGTAAATAAACGTTTGCTTTAATAACTTCAAAAAAACTTGGAACTCTTGGTTTTGGATCAATGAGAGAGTAGGCAAAATCTCTCAATTGATCACGCTGTTCAGGAGAAAAACTGCTCCATTCAGCCCTGATATCCCTAGACGCTCTTTTTAAACGTGAAGCAATCTCATCAAATTTTGAAGCAGAAGCAACCTTCTTCCCCCGAACTTGATAAATTTGATCAAAATCAATTAAAACTGCGCTAGACACAGGTAATACCCCTACTTATATATAAATTACAACCTTAAACGTCTGTCTAGAGAATAGAACTGCTGACAGATAATATCTGGTAATGGTAGACAGAATATTTATATATTCATCGGAAACTAAGAAATTTTCTGTAGTTAGTATACAATCCTTTACAAAAAAATAATATATATGTATATAAAAATACAAAAAATCTATAGAAAACTTTGATTTTAAAATGATTGAACAGTGAACTATTTTTCACTCGATGGGAGGAGTAAACTAGGAAAGAGCAGCCAGGGCGGTTAAAACATTCACTATGGTTCAGTCTTTTTTGTCCGGTACAGCCCTTATATGTTGTTCCGTTAGTTTAGTGGTTTTGACTGTTGGCTGTAATCAGGATCAACAGAGAACGACGACGGATGGATCTCAATCGTCTTTATCGGATCGGAGTTTGGCTGCCATCGGTTCGCGCCGTCAATCTCCATCACTACCAACTATTTCCGCCTCCCAGTCTCCAGAACCTACGGAGACTGAATTAAGTGTTTTTGAACAGGCACTTAATCGCGCTACTGGTGCTAAGAGTATTAGTCAGTCTGCTGTTTCTGTGGAAGATTGGAATTTGGTGGCCAGTCAGTTCCAAGAGGCGATCGCCTTAATGAGACAAGTCCGCCGGGATAGCGATAACTATGCTGTTGCCCAACGCAAAATCCGCGAATATCGTCGTCAAGTCACCTTAGCTCGCCAAAAAGCTCAAGGGAAAACTTTGGCATCGGCACAGACTAAGCGATCATCGGTGATCATTAATGTTCCCAAACCACAGATGACGGAGGTAGTTCCTCCTTCCCGTAATCTCAAAACTACCACTCCATCTGTATCACCACCTGTTACCAATTCTGTCAACATCCTCCCCCTCAATGGTGAGGTATTTATAGCCCCCATTAAGCGACGAGTAGGGGGAACACCCATTATTGAAGTTACATTCAATGGGACACAACGGTTTGAGATGATTGTGGATACAGGGGCAAGTGGGACGGTGATCACTCAAAGGATCGCCACAGCTTTGGGAGTTAGACCGGTCGGTAAAGCTAAAGCTAATACCGCCAGTGCTAAAGCTGTGGAGTTCGCCATTGGTTATCTTGACTCCATGGAAGCTGGTGGGATGAAGGTAAATAGAGTTCCAGTGGCGATCGCTGGTACGGAACTAGACACTGGACTTTTAGGACATGACTTTTTTGGTAACTACGACGTAACCATCAAGCGCCACGTTGTCGAATTTCGCCCCCAAACCTACTCGGAAGCTAATCCTTCAGGAATTCAACTAACTGTTCCAACTTTGTCCAGGGACTACCGCTTTGTAAAATTTCTTTAGCTAAATTTACCCCTTGACCATGATCTAACATGGGAACTGCACCTGCTACTTGTAATGCTAGGGAAGCATTGAGCGCCACTATATCCTGTTGTGCCGGTGTTCCCTTGCCTTGTAAAACTTGTTGGAGAATAACAGCATTTTCTTGGGCATTACCACCTTTAACAGCCGTAATAGTGGCAGGGTTAACACCGACTTCTTGAGGATTGACAGTATTTAAACTTACTTTACCATCATTTAAAATTGCTAAATCGGTAATATCTCCTAAACCAGCTTCATCTAATTTTTCTCTCCCGTGTAGAACAATGGCTGTTTGTGTCCCCAACAGGTTTAATGCTTCCGCCACAGTTTCTATTAATTGAGGATCAAATACACCTATTACCTGACCCGTGGGAGATAGGGGATTTACCAAAGGTCCAAGTAAATTAAATACTGTCCGTACCTTCAAATTCCTACGTATTGGAGCAACAGCTTTCAGGGCTGGATGCCAACCAGGGGCAAATAAAAATGTAATTCCTACCTCTTGCACTGCTGCTTGTACTTTGTCACTGGCAGCAGTTAAATTAACACCTAATGCTTCTAAAACATCCGCGCTTCCTGTGAGACTGGAGGCAGAACGACTACCATGTTTAGCCACAGGTACACCAGCCGCAGCCACCACGAAAGCCACAGCAGTAGAAATATTAAAGGTTGATGCCCCATCACCACCTGTACCACAAGTATCAATTAACCGTATAGTCTGGGTATCTCTGGGTACAGAAGATAGAGATTTTAATACTTGTGCCATTCCTGCCAATTCTTCGGCACAAACGCCTTTAAAATTCAAAGCCATTAAAATCGCCCCTGATAATTCTGGGGGAATAGCTTCATTAATCCATCCTTGCATCAACTCTGCTGCTTGAGTGCGGGATAATGATTGACGTTCTAATAATTGTTTGAGCAAATCAGACCAAATAGTAAAATCCATTGTTCGAGTGTGTGATGATCTTCGATGTGATTTTACCGAAAAATGGCTATTTCTTTCGTGCGATAGCAAAGCGCTGGTGGAAGCTGTTCGCTCTTCGGGAATATTTTAGGGATATTAAACGAACCACAGAGGCACAGAGGTCACAGAGGTAAAGAATGAAGATATTTTTCAGATTTTGCTTTAATTTCATAGTTACTAATAAATAGTTCTTTGCCTTTTTCGGCTTTTTTTTGTTTATAGTTATTCATGCCATATTGTAATTCCCACTCAATGATATTTGCCCATTTAAAGTTTTCTCTAATTTCTGGACAATCATCGTAGGTAATTAACCAATTGTGAGGACATTGCTTTAAGATTGAAGCCAATCTTTGATGATCAAAGCCTGTATGTAAATCGCCTTTTTTACCATATAATTTAGATTTTTCGGCTTTAAAATAGGGAGGATCTAAAAATATAAATACATCTTTTCCTGGTTGATTAATAAGATGGCTGTAGTCTAAATTCGTAATTTTGATATCGGGTGTTAATATACTTGCTAATTTTTCTAGTCTATCTATTGATGAATTAGTAAATCTTTTATGAAAAGCTTCTAAAGAAAAGCCCCCTGATTCTATAGTACCAGAAAAAGTAATTCTATTGAGAACAAAAAACCGGACTGCTCTTTCTAAATCTGATAAAGTATTAACATCTACACGGGCTAATTTTGCAAAAAGTAATTTTCCCTCTTGGTAATTTTCTTTTATTTGACGAACTTCAGAAATTAATTTCGATAAATCACATTGCGCTAGATGCCAAAATAGATATAATTCGGGGTTTAAATCATTAATTGTAATCTTTAAATTAGGAAATTGTTGTTGAAGATAAATGAATACTGAACCACCACCAACAAAGGGTTCTCGAAAGTCAGAAAACTTTTTTGGGAGATATTCAGCGATTGTTTTAATTGCTCTAGATTTACCACCAGGATAACGGAGAGGACTTTTGATATTCATTTTTTCAAGCTTCGAGATGTGATATAGTGATTCCTATCTAAATGAGGTATAGGAAGAAATAATTAAACGCAGATAGAAAATGATGGATGCGGATAAACGCAGATAATTTTGTATCTTAGTAGAGTAGGAAACGCTATAATATAAATGTTACATCTTAATTTATAAGATAAAATCATCGTTTTCAAAAACATACTTAATTAGCTTATGAATCGTTCAGCACCCTATCAACCTTTAATATTACGAATTTTTCATGGTATTAGCGGAATTTTAGTAATTGGCGCAATTATCAGTGGATTCTTAGTTTACAACACTTTTGATAAAAGATTTGGATATATCCCCATTCCCAAAATTAATCCTATTCAGGATATTCACGGAACATTGGCGGTATTTTTCCTGATTTTACTGCCATTTTTTGCTGTTTATAGTTTTCATGCTGGCAAAAGACGACTATTACAACCAGATTCTATTCAGAATTTAACTCAATTTGGTAGACCAATTTGGTGGGTAAGTCTACAACGTTTAGTAAATACAAAAATGTTACTCGCTGGCGTTTTGGCAGTAGTTTCTGGGAGAATGATGAAGGAAGAATGGCTACCAATAGGAGAACTTGATCATGTTTGGTACTATGTTCATTTAATAGCTTGGTTAATCATGATTTTTTGTTTAGCAATTCATGTTTTAATGTCTGCTAAAGTGGGTGGTTTGCCATTATTACTATCAATGGTAACATGGAAATTTCGCCCAGAAGATAGTCCTGTTAACTGGTATAGTCGTTTGCGTGATTGGTTGGGTAATTTTTCCCATAATCTTAGGGAAGAAATTAATCAGTTTATAGGGGATAGTTTATTATTAAAAATTACTGAGGTGATTGTATTGGGGGGAATTATTGCAGCATTTGTTTTACCTTTATTGTTTGCTGATGGTGAATAATAATTTTAAAGAAATGTACGTGTTTGAGGTTGCTTTCTTACGTCGCAAGGAAAGTATTTGAAGTAGGTTTTGTGTAAGTCCAGAATAAAAAATTAGTATCTAAGAATAGACATTGGGGGATATCAGAACTTATTTTGATACTGTACATTTAATAGCATCTTTTTGGATGATAGGAAAAGTCATTTAGCGTAAAGTCCGAAATATTACTCTTCCTGGATACTGTTGTTGATTAATTCTGGCATACACTCGTAAACAAGTTAATACTTCACCGGGATTACCACCACAGTCTAATTGCAAGTCATCTTTAGAAAATTCACACACATCAGCATAGAGTCCTGATAATTGTTTGAGTCGAACTTCATTACCTGCTTTCACTGCTTTATCAGCAGCTTTCCTCAGTACAAGACGAGATTCTTTTTGTAATTTTCCCCACCAAGAATAACGTTCAGCAGGGGGGATAAATACTAGGGAATGAATGGCTTCATCTATGTCTATCCAAGCACATAAATTTAAGACTGTATCAGTATTATCTTCAGGTTTTTGAATCCGGTGAAAGCGATCGCTTAATGCCTCTATATATTGATGGCGTTGTTCTGATTTAGAATGTAAAGAAACTACATCAAAGCTAAAAACACTTTTTAAAGCATGATGTAATTCTGGATCTATTTCAATAAACTTAATATATAAAAGTAAAAATCCGGTGATTAAATGTAAATTTTCAGAAAGATGTATTTGGGTATTATCTGAATTTACTAATGCTGTTTGAGATAAACATAATCCTTTAGCTTTAACTGTACCACTCAGACCAGGATAAATTATTTCACTCCGAATAAAGGGTAATTCTTCCAAATGATGATGATCTGCAATTGCACCTATTTCTTGTGCAAATTTTAAAGCCTTATCTTGCCAAGATGTAGCTAAATCTTCGGGAACTCGTAACAGTTTTTTATGAATTTCATTCCATATTTCAGCATCAGTTTGACTGTGAATATGACAACTACCAAGATAAAATTTTAATTCAGGATCATCATTAAATGCTTCTTTCAATTTTAATAATTTTAATTCATTGATTAATTCAGATTGTTCTAAATTCTCGATTTCTTCAATAATTGGAGGATTTGGAGATGGTGGTTCTAATAATTGGTAAATTTCTTGGACAAATCCTTCACTTACCTGAATTCCCAAATCAAGTGGATATTCTTGATTTGCTTTAGTTAAACTAGCAGCTAATCCATATAAATTAAACCGTAATATTTTAGCTAATTCTGAGTTTTGTGTATTGAGTAATTTATGTAGGTTTTGCATAATTTTCCAAGATGAAAATAGAAAAAAGTAGGTTGGGTTAAGCAACAGCACAACCCAACATTAAGTAAGGGTCAAAAATGAATTTCATATTGATAAAAGCTGACACTTAACAGACAAAAGATACAGATATTTCTTTTGTTTGCCCAAATGTGTAATTAATTTTTGCCAGTTACTTATTAATTGTTCTGTTGGGTTTCCTTGGGTCAACCCAACCTACGGAATTAAAGTTAATGAATACCGCAAAAAGGATCGCGTTCTTTATCAACTTCGTTGGGTTGTAATTCCAATTCTGCGCGGTAAACACATCCTTCTTTTTCCAGACATTCTTGATTATTTGATGTCCAATAAGGAACTGCACCAGCGTGTATTCTTAACATACCTTTGTTATCAAGAGTTACATGATATTGACAAGGATAATCTGTGATAATATCTGGTCTACTGAGTGTGCCAATACGTATCCATTTTTTAGTATTAGTTGCAGTATCAGTTTGATAAATATAGAAGGTGTGTTGACCACTTTGGGGAAAAGGTGGCAATGGTTTACTAATTAATCCTTTTCCTGGTTCTTTAACACCATCCTGTAAATAATGAAATGTTTCCATGAATTTATCATTATTATCAACTGCAAAAACTAAATGATAAGCATGAGGTTGATCAACAGTGGCAGATTCTAAAACATTAACAGCAATATCACCATCATTTAAGGTATGTTGATTATTTTCAACGGCAATATTCCATTTTAAATTGCCATCAGTAAATAAGGTATTTTCAGCATTTTTAGATAGGACTGAATTAATATCAATACCAGATATATCTATTAAATAATGAGGATTACCTCGACATAGTAAAACACTAAATTGTAAAGCTTGATCAATCTCAAATTGGACTTTGATTTTTTTGAGAAATTCTTCTTCTTCCATACCTAATTTATCCATCAATATTTTACCATCAAAACTACCCCAAAGGCGAAAAGTTCCGTTTTCATAATCTTGACGATGGATAATATTAGTTAATTGTATACCCTGCCAAGGTGTCCGCACTTTAGCAACGGTGTCCCAAGGTGCAAGTTGATGTAGTTCTTGTCCTGCATTAAAGATAGGTAATGGTTCGTTACTTTGGGTTTTGCGTTTGAAGTTGCAAGGAAGATAATAAAATAGATTTTTAACATCAATTTCTAATTGATTTGCACCTTTGCGTAAGAGATTTTTAGATTCTTCAGGATCAAATCGAAAACGTCGTAGTTTTTCCGCATAACAAGCACCTGCGGAAGTGGCAAGTTTAGTAAACTCTAACACAAAAGTAATTCGTTCAGGATTCCAAACAAAATAAGGTGATTGACTAAATTCTTCATAAATTTGTTGTTGAACTAGATCCAGACTACAAGTTTTTCCAGAGAGAATTAACCAATCTACTTTTTGATTAGTTTCTGAACTGAGACGACTTTCCATTAAACCTTTAGCAATACCAATTGCTTCTTTGATGGAAGGATTGGCGGCTTGTTCAAATTGGTGATGGTCTATAGTTAAAGAAATAGATTCAGAACTTCTAACTTGAAATTTAATTACACTTTGATTGAGAAGTTCAGTAATTTGTTGTTCACTTAATGTGAATGTTAATAAGGAACTATCTCCGGGTGGTTTTTGTCCTAATTTGAGTTTAGCGGCTTCTGCGTGATCCCATAAAGTATAAAAGGTTTGCAGACGTTGAGGTACTTGTTGCCAACGAGTTGGTAAGACTTTTTCGGCTGTATCTAGGGCATCTTTAAAGGCAACGTCTCCTTCGGGGTTTTCTTTATCTATACATTTTAATAAACTACCAGTTTTAAATTTTCCATCTTCTAAAAAACGTTCGTTTAATTCGGAGTTAATTAAGTCTTCTAGTTTATCGCTTTCGATGTCACCTGTAGTTACTGCGGTGAGAAGAAAATCAGCAATAGCAACTTTTAAGAGGCGGAAAATTCGTAAAGTAATTAATTCACCACCTAATTGTAAATGTCCCGAAGATCCTAATAATTTGGGGGTAAGTTTGTAGTAACGTCCGCCTAAACCTCTATCTTCATGATCTCCAAAGAAAGGAGTTTTATCTTCTAGAGTTAGTTCAATTAAAGCTAAGTCTGTTGTACCGCCACCAATATCTAAAACTAGCACATTTTGTGACCATTTATTGCCATTTTGACGACAACGAGTTTTAAAAGATTCAATACCAATATTCAGATTTCCGCCAAATTCTCGCCAGAGGAAAAAGATAGCTACAGAAACAGCTTCGTCATAGGCAGTTTGGACATCATCAATACCTAATTCATGGACTAATTGTTTAATTTCTTTGCGAACTACGGGGGGTGCAACGGTGGGATAGGTAACAACTGCTGTGAGAAATTCGCCTTCTGAAAATCTGCGTCTTGCCCGTTGACGATAATCTTCTGTTAATTCAATTAATTCCGCCCAAGCTGCTTGAATGAGGCGATTAACTTGAATATTTTCTTCATCTTCTTCTAAGATAATTGGGAAAGATCGATCTTGTCCAAAATACCGTTTGGGTGAATGGTGAAATCTGCTAATAATTTCTTTGACTGAAGCTGTTGTTCCTTGGGCTATGGCTTTTTTTCTATTATCTCTGGCATCTCTACCCATACGTAATTTTAAGGGAATTAATTGGGATACTTCCATTTCACTGGGAATTTCTGTATCGCGTCGGTCAATGTCTAAAACTACGGGAATTAAATTTTGTGATTCTAATGTGGGAACGCGAAAAACTTCATGATATATGGCATAAAGTTTTTTACTAACAGCCCGCCGAAATCTATCACTTGTTCCTAAACATAATTCAATTTGGCGAATTGCTTCTAAAAATAATTCTTTGTTATCACTTTCAAAAATTTCACTTAATTGATGTGATTCTATTTCTAAGTTTTTGCTAATATCTGCTAAGAATTTATCCCACTCACCTACACTAACATCTGGTAAGGCTAAATCTGAGGAAGAATTTAACCATTCAGCCATACGTTCTCTTAATCTCAATTCTTGTTCTCTGGGTAAAACTTCAGCAATGGGAACTTCAATTGGGTCAAAAAGTGTGACTGTAGAGTTGGACGTGCCAAAATCTAAAGCTAACCAACCTGGAAATCTTTTTCTTGGTTTTTCGTTGAGTTTTTCACTGATTTGTTGACTTAAATTGTTTAAATTATTCAGGTAGTTGTCAAATTGCGAAGTATTCATGACTGTATGATTTTCCGAAGGTAAATTTGATAATTTTTGTAAATCAGGTATGAACCAAAGATCAGATTCAGCCGATATATGTTTAGATATAGACAAATCTGGTTTTCCTGTTGTGTCAGAATCAAAATATTCAATCATTACCTTTAAAGTACAATCAACTATTGTCGTTAAAGGTGCATCTAATTGACAAATATTTTGTCCTAATTGACAAATGCTAGTAATTTGTTTAGCTGTAGCTGAATGGAATTGTCTATAGCTGTTTTGAATTTGTGCTGCTAATTCATAAGGTGTACCTCTGACTATGCAGGTAATTCGAGAAATATGGGGAATATTGTTGTTAATAGGGACAATTTGAATGGCGGGTAGATGCAACTGTGAGTTTTCTTTCATCCCTAATTTAAAGCTAGGTAGAATTTGAATTTCCACAGGCATTTTTATTTTCCTTTTTTGTTGGTTAATAATTTATTGGTAGTGCATTCTCCTAAATTGATTTGATCACTAAAGGTTTATTCTCTGTTTGATGGGAGAATATGTATTTAATGAACCACAAAGGGACGAAGGACAGGAAGAAAGAAGAAGAAGGAAGGGAGTTACCAATTAAATATATAGCAATCCTCAATGAAATGTGAACGTCTATTATTTTCCCGCCTCTGTGTCCTCTGTGTCTGTGCAGTTCCTAAAAAAAACCAGTTCATAACTTAGCTATAACTGAATAATTCAGTTTCATTAATGATGGCAATATCGCCTAAAATATCTAACCAAGCAGGGATGGCAAATTCAGCTTGTGAATCTCTGGCGGCAATATATCTTAATAATCCTTCTTGTTTGGAAAGGTTCTGCAAGTTGGGGATAATTTGATCTAAGATGCCATTGATTTCTATATTTACCTGTTGATTGATTTCGCTGACATATTGTACTAGATGCAGACTAGCACTGGCGGTAATTTCGTCTCGCAGTCGTAAAACGAAAAGTTGATGATTAGTGTTTCTGGATGGGGTTTGATTTCTTTCGGGAGACCAATCAAAAATTTGTCCGACGCTGTGTTTTTCGTCTTGTTTTGCTAGGGGGAAAATATTTTCTGGTTTGATACTTTGATCATGGTTATTGATTTCAGCAATAATGGCTTCTTTCCATTGACGTGGATCACACCCTAGTAGTAATTTATAAAATAAATCTGCTTCTTCAATACCAAATTTTGATTCAATTTCTTGTTCCATTTCTGGCTGAAGAATTGTTTGCAGTTTTTCCCGTTCTAATGTAATTTGATGTGCCAATGAGTTTAATAACTCTACCACGGCTTGACGAATGCGATCGCTCGCAAAGTTTTCCAGTTCTTTAATTGTTTTCTCAAAGGCTGGATAAAAGTCATCACTCTTGGTTGGTAGAGAGGTATTGACCCGATTTCCTCTATCAAATAATTTCCCGGCTGCACCTTTAAATTCTGCTAAGGTAATTGTGCCATTTTGAACTTTATTAAATAATAATGTCCACTGACTCCAATTTAAAATCTTTAAAGTTAGTTCATCTTTAATGACATCACTAACTACAACTCCCCGCCGATCTTTTAGCTGTTCTTTACCTAAATCTTTTTGGAAGTTTCTGTAGATTTTATCTAAACTTTCTATGGCTGATCTCAATTCTAATAAAGCTGGTGTATCAACTGTGGGTACGCCTTGTTCATGAATTTCAGCGATAATTTCTTTGAGATATTCTTGTTGTTGACGAATTACATCGGCAGCCCGACGGGTATCTTCATATAATTGCTTTAAGCCGTGATTAGCAACATGAGTTTGAATCAATTCTCTTAATTTACTAATACCACCATCTTGAGCAAAATAACCTAATTGTCTGCCTAATTGATTTCTGCCATCTGCTGCTAATAAAGCTTCACTTAAACTACCCCATTTCTGTTGTAATTTTTTTGGTCTTTCCAGGTAATCAGGATAATCTAAATTGGCAAGAAATTCTTCAGAACCGGCTTTGACTTGACTAGAACGTTTGGCTAATTCCGCTAATCCTAATAGTGGTGATAATAGAACTATTCTGTCTTTTTGAGGAGTAAATGCTTCCGCGCCGTCAATAATTGTTTTCAGAACTTTCAATCTTTGGAAAACTGTATTTGTTTGTAAAGGTTGAGCATTAGATTGATGATTGATTAATAAATCTAGTTCTCTTTCTCCACCTTCACTTTCTAAAGGTATTTGATCAAAACGTCCCACTCCGACCAGAATTAAATCCTTGAGGTCTTGTCCGGGGCGTTGTTGCTGCATCATTGTGAAAATTTTATTAGCGCGATCGCTCCCCGGTGATTTACCATTAAGTAAGACTAAAATTGTCTGTACCTGTGCCAATTCTCGCAAGGATAAAAACGCATCTCTCGTTCCAGAATTGGCTGCACCCAACCCAGGAAAATCTAACAACACAAATTCTTCTGCCCCTGTCACATCCCAAATTTCCCGTGATATTTTCACTTCAATGTCAACACGTCGAATCAGGGGAAAACTGTTTTGTAGTAATTGCGTTGCTAATTTTTGCGGCGCATTTGGTAAGCGAATATGCGCAGAAGGTAAATCCTCAAATTTGAGAGATTGAATAGCCATGGGCATTTCTGCCAGTTGTAAACCCTCATGGGCGGTGATAGCATCAATTTGGTAAAACCGACCGCATAAAGCCTCACCATAGGCTTGATAAGCCCGCAAAAAGGAGACTAACTCCCTCACCAAATAACGCAATTCTAAATTATTGGAACTTTTCCAAACTTCTTCACACCAAATACTAATATCTTTACCAGTTTTAATTTTGGCAACTTGTAACGGTGTCACCCCGGCAGCAGTGGCGCGGCTATTTGCCTCTCTTAGCATGAAGTGTAAGCACTCATTCACCCCTTCATGGGATAAATATTCTACCGTGTAATCATTTACTTCGGTCGTTGCAAAACCATCCTGTGGCTTAATATGGATTGCTGTCACATTACCCGTAGTTGGATTTTCACTCACTGGTAAAGCGTCTGCATAACCAATCAAACTGCCTAGCAGCAAACTTTTACCACTGCTAAATTCTCCCATAATGCCGATTTTTACGGGGGAGGTTGCCAGTTCTACAGTTTTTTCAGCCGCTTCTCGTAACCGCAATAAACAATCATCAAGGGTAGTGGGAACCCAATCTTCCTCCTGGGAAGGGCGTTGGGGTACAGAGTCAATTTTGCGGAGGATAAATTCACCGTACTCTTTCAATCGCGCCAGCTTATCTGGTTCCATACAGTGGTCTTTAGTTTGAGTTCATTTTCACAACAGGGTTATAACACAAAACTCAAAAACCACCACCATGGATGGAACAGGTAGGAGTTAGGAGGCAGGTGTACACACAAGTCCTGTCTGTCTTCGCTTTGTGATGATTTAGCCCCCTAAATCTCCCCCTGTCCCCGTGACCCCAAACTTTGGGGGTAAAATGGGTGACTAATTATTTACCCATTCTTGCAGAATTTTCTCATCACAAAAACCATTAATTAAAGCTTTAATTAAAACAGGCATTTCCTAACGGATTTGAATTATAGGACGCAAACTATAAAATCTTACACCTAAATTATCTGGTGGTGTGTCCTTAGTAAATGGAAAAATTTGACAATAGGTACGTCATGCTACCTCAAAATATTCAATTATTCCATCACAAATTACTTCATCAAAATCTAAAGCTAAAATTGCCGGATGTTTGACTGTCATGGTTTTAAGGTCAAAAACTGCTGTTTTCCGCTTACCTGAATAGTTATCAATGGGGAAAAGTTATCCGTCAAATTTTTACATTATAACTCCCCGTAAAGCCGATGGATCAACAATCGAATTGTTTTTGCTACCACGAATATTTATACCAGTTCAAAAACTGGCATCTAGTGTAATCATATTACTGGATGTGATTAGTTATATTTTGGGAGACAGTAAAAAAATCTACTCAATCAATATTATGAAGATCAAGTTCACTTTAGCTGTACGAACTATGTTAGTTTGTGCTTTGGGATTTCTTAACATAAGAGCTATTGCGACACCAGAGAAAACACCAAAAACTTTTACACAATGGTGTCAACAAAAATCAACTTTACCTCCACAAACAAAACGCACAGTTGACGTATTATTAGAAATTGCTGACACTCAAGATTGCAATCAAGCTAATCAAACCCTTACTCAACTCCAGCAACTAAACTTGAGAGAAAAGCAAATCAGGGATATTAGCTGAGGGGATGACGAAATAACCTAAACAGCTTATCAGGTGAAAATTGTACCGATTTATGGTAAAAAAAGATAGCCCCACTATTCTCAATAAGGACTATCTATTGATAATGTTACCTGAATTCTACAAAATACACCTAA
>JBJTUF010000190.1:0-13680 GCA_046080565.1 Cuspidothrix sp.
CTTTTAGGTGTATTTTGTAGAATTCAGGTAACATTATCAATAGATAGTCCTTATTGAGAATAGTGGGGCTATCTTTTTTTACCATAAATCGGTACAATTTTCACCTGATAAGCTGTTTAGGTTATTTCGTCATCCCCTCAGCGCTAATGGTTATATAGCAGAAGACAAGAGACAAGAGTGAAATCCTTGATATAATTAGGTTTTAAGAATCAATAATCTCCTATATTATTGTACCTACAGCTATAATTGGTTTAAGAAAATACTGTGATATAAAATACTTTTTATTGCTATATACAGCATATTTCAGATCAGTGAGGTACAAACTGAAATCATGAAACCCTTGTGGAACAGGCATCCTGCCTGTTAAATTTGTACCTCATAACATCGGGAAGTGCTGTATTAACAAGACTACAATAATTTAAGATAAGTTATAACTTAAATAAATGAAATTTTGTACGCTTATTTAGCTAATCTAAATTCAATAATAATGATAGAATTTCTCAATAACTCTAGAGATGTTTCCATTGCTAAACTTGGACTCAATTTTGGCTATAAACCTGATTTCATGAGACTTGTAACAATTTATAATTTTTCCTAATTTTCATCTTGACTAATTGATCAGGTTAAGAGAAACTTATTATTGGCAGATGTAAATACTAATAAGAATAATAAGTTTTGTAAAGATTCTGAGATATATATGTTTAGATATGGAACATTATGAAGCAAATGGCGAATTTGTATCTAAGTTCCAACAGGTAAATTTTCAATCAGGCTGATGCAGCAGTAAAGTTCAATTGTACTATTGAGGTTGGCTTTCAGAGCATGGAAACATTAGAATTCATCATTTATCCAGATGGTCGAGTCCAAGAAAAAGTTACCGGTATTATCGGTGCTTCTTGTACTGAGGTGACAGCAGCCATAGAAGCCCAGCTAGGAAGAGTGCTGACTCATGAACCAACCTCAGAATATTTTGCTGCGAATAACCAACTCAATAGTGTGGTGAATACTCAAACAGCCCATAGCGAATGGTAAGTTTTCTAACTAGTTAATTTTCATTGATTAAAACCCACCATGTCACACTTTAGCCAAATTAAGACACAAATCCGTAATCTCGAATCCTTAACAGATGCCCTTTCTGACTTGGGAATAGACTGGAAAACCGGACCGAGTGAGGTACGCGGTTATCGTGGTCAAACCCATGCAGCCGAGGTAACAATTGAGCAAGAAAATGGCTATGATATCGGTTTTAGATGGAATGGTCAAGAATACGAATTAGTTGCAGATTTGCAATATTGGCAGCAAAATCTATCTGTAGATGGGTTTTTGCGTCAAGTGACTCAACGCTATGCTTATCAAACCGTAGTCAAAGAAACTGCTAAGGTTGGTTTCCAAGTAGCTGAACAACAAAAAAATACAGATGGTTCAATTCGTCTAGTAGTACAACGCTGGAGTTCCTAATGTCTGATTTCCTACCGCCATTGACAGGACAAGAAGATAACCGTTCTGGTCTAGAACCAGAATTAGGGAGTTTTTTAAGAGATGTTCCAGAACGTTCTGGCCTAGAACCAGAATTAGGCGGTGTGGTGCGACAGAAAGGCGTTTATGTAGATGAAATTACCTGTATTGGGTGTAAACATTGCGCTCATGTTGCCCGTAATACTTTTTTCATTGAAGAGGATTATGGGCGATCGCGTGTCATCCGTCAAGATGGCGATCTAGAAGAGGTAATTCAGGAAGCAATTGATACCTGTCCTGTAGATTGTATACACTGGGTTGACTACACAGAACTCAAAAAATTAGAAGCGGAAAGACAATATCAGGTAATTCCTATCGCTGGTTATCCAGTTGAACATGGTGTAGCGACTACAGAAAAACGCCGGAAGAAACAAAAGTTAAAAAAATCCAGTTTTTAAATTACTGAAAATTTGTATTTATGACACATACAAGCATTGGTTCACACCAGTGCTTTTATTTTTGATCATTTTGTCAAGACTATGACTAACGCCACCCTTCGCTATCAGGAGTCAGGATAAAGAATTATATAGCTGTAGCCACAATAATTAGGATATTATTGATTCTTAAAACCTAACCATACCAAGGATTTTATTGTTGCCTCTTCCCTGTTCCCTAAATCCCAACAATTTGTATAGTGGTTGCTTAAGTGAAAAATTGTAAACCTCTAGGAAAAAAAGAAGTGTTTCTAGAGAAACAGTAAATTATAGTTGAGGTTAGTTAGAATTTATGAAACTTATAGGAATCTCCATCACCTAAAATTTACCAATCCTGAATTACTATAGGACTTGGTATTTACTATCAAATTTATCTAGGTTTTGTATTCTCTGAGACAGCAAAGATTACTTGATTTTTACTTAACTAGAGAAGATCAATTGAGTAATTCCATTGGTATCAGTTATCTTGGGTATGCACTGGTGTGCTACTATCATGCAGATGGATTGGATTAGTTTACTAAAAGCGCAACAAACCGACTTTTTACATCGTGTAAAAAAACCAAAAACAGCCGATCTTTCTCTTCTAGAAAGTCGAGTTAAAGGTTATCACAGTGAGATTATGGCATTCTGGGGAGATTCATTCACCAAAATTCTGGAATGTTCTCGCCAAAAAGCGGAAATTTTAGCCAAAAATCCGCCACCAATACCATCAGAATATCCTGAATATCCTGATTGGGTAATTCCCTTTCCTACCTATTTTCAACGTCAAGCCGAAGATTATCTTGTCCGTGAACAAATTGTAGATCGGATGATTACAGAACGTTTGGGAAAATTAGTCAAAAAAGTGCCACAAGACACTTTAGAAAATATGGTTTTGGATGATGAGGGAAATTTACACAGTGAAAGTAAATTTACTTATTTATTGACTAATAATCCCAAAGTGAGTATTCAAGTTCACGTCGCTGACGGAGAGAGTTTTAATGGTATTAAAAAAGATAAAATCCGTTGGTCTGTGAATCAAGAGGATATCACTAAGCATCAAGTATTAATTTTCCTATGTTTATTTTATCCAGGAAATAGCCAATTAGGGTTTCATAAACAAACGGTAATTACTGGGTTTTTGCCAACAGATCAACTAGAATTTTCAGAAGCAAAAATTTATGTAACTCCCAGTAATTTATTGTATGCAGGAGGGTTAAATTGGTATTTACAATCTTTGGCTAATCAACAAGAACAGCTATCAATTGCTGATGATAAAATGATCCTAGAAACAGTTCAAACTGTACCATCAGATCATCCACAAAAGAAAATAATTGGTGATTGGGAATGCTGGCAAACTTTAAGAGGACATAGCAGAGGAATTAACTGTTTAGCATATACCGTCAAAACATTAGTAGTTAAAAATGGCAGATGTAAAAATGTCACAACTATCCCCATTTTAGCCAGTGGTAGTAGGGGGGAAACAAAATTATGGGATTTAGCCAAAGGTGAATTAATTGAAACATTATCAGAATATCCTTGGCTAGTTCGTGATTTAGTGAATGAAGTTAATTCTTTAGCTTTTAGTACCGATGGACAAACATTAGTAACTGTGGGTGCAGATTCCACAGTCAAAATTTGGCATACCGGGGCGTTAGATTTAATTGACATTCTGCATAAACATCATGGGGATGTGCGCTGTGTGACATTTACGCCTGATGGTAAAATGTTAGCCACTGCTGGACATGATCGAAAAATTTTGTTTTGGAATTTGCGCGATCGCCAAGTTGAAAATATTCTATCTTTAGATGATACAGCCGCCCATTCCATGGTATTAAGTGAAGATGGCAAAATCTTAATTACTGGTAGTTATCGGAAAATTAAAGTTTGGCATACATCCTTAATTAACAAACAACAAAATTGCCAAAATACAGAACCAATATATACTCTCATGGGACATTCTCATATTGTTAGTTCCTTAGCCATGAGTGTAGATGCTAAATTTTTAGTCAGTGGTAGTCAAGATCAAACAATTCGAGTTTGGAATTTAGCAACTGGAGAATTAATTCATACTCTCAAAGGACATCAACATAGTGTCCATGCAGTAGTGTTAAGTCCCGATCAACAAATTATTGCTAGTGGTAGTGCTGATAAAACTATCAAATTATGGCATTTAGAATCTGGTGAATTGTTAGGCACTTTTACAGGTCACACTAACACAGTTACAGCTTTATCTTTCACTACTTCTGGAGAAATGTTAGTCAGTGGGAGTTTGGATAAAACAATTAAAATTTGGCAGCGAAGCTAACTTCAGGCGGCAATATGAGGAATTCAGAAATGAAATTCCTCTATCTAAATAGAAGATCCTGAATAAATCTCCAAACATTACAGGTCAAAGGTTTTAGCTATTTTGACTTCCAAAAAGTACAAGATTTTATAACGTGGAAACTCGAAAACCTTGCATTTAACCCACATTCCGCAGATACGGAAGCAGATTAAATAATTCTGGACATCCTGATACTAACAATCATTCAATAATCCCGTCTCGATTTGGGGAAATAATAACTGATTCTACACCTTTGATAAGTCCTGTCTGTAGAGCTTGGTAATCATCAACTGCGGAATCAATAAAAACAACGGTAGAGGTTTGATTCAGGAAAGAGTGGAAAACGAACCACACCAGGGACAGAGGACACAGAGAAAAGAGAGGCAATTTATCATTTATGGACACAATAAATCAAAGAGGTCGGGGATCTTATTGCCTCACCTGAATTGTGACACTAATTCTTAATGCCCGTTGTGGCAATACCTTGAATAAACTGTTTTTGACCAATTAAAAATAAGACCATAACTGGTGTAGTCGCAATTGTTACTGCTGCCATCATTAATGGCCAATTATTCGTAAATTGCTGTTGAAATTCTGCTAAAGCTAATTGTACTGTTCTTAATTCTGGCTTGGTGGTAAATACTAAAGGCTTAAATAAATCGTTCCATTCTCCAATGAAGGTAAATAGAAATAAAGTTACTAAAGCTGGACGTGCTAAAGGTAACATGATTTGCCATAAAATTTGCAGTCGGTTCGCGCCATCAATAGCGGCTGCTTCCTCTAATTCTACAGGAATTGTCTGGAAATATTGACGCAGGAGGAAAATACCAAAACCATTAGCCGCAGTTGGTAAAATTAATGCCCAGTAGGTATTAATCAGATGTCCCCACTTGAGTACCAAAAAGATAGGAATGACTAATAACTGAAAGGGAATAACTAAAGTTGTTATTACCACTAAAAGTAACCCTTGTCTACCCCAAAATTTTAACCTGGCGAGGGCGTAACCAGCTAAAGCTGAAGTGAAAATTTGAAAAGCTGTAACTGCGATCGCTACTAAGGTAGAATTAGCAAAGGCCAGTAAAAACTTCCCTTGTTCCCATGCCTGGTGATAATTGGCTAAAGTCCAGTTATTGATGGCCAGACCTGTTGTTGTTCCCTCACCACCCAAAGAGGTTACAAAAACCACAACCAACGGTGCTAAAATGACGACAACCCCGACCAGTAGCACAAACAAGCTCAATAAATTACCATTTTTGAGATTCCATTTTAGCTTTGACATTGGCTATGATTCCATACATTTGTTTTTCTGGTAGTAATACCATCAGTAAAAACTAATCTAATTACTATAGTTTCTTGTTAAGTTAAATTAAATCATAGTGATAATTATCCCAAAATGATCGGGTAATTTAAGTTTTTGTATCAAATGATTCATTTTTAGGAGCAAATAGACCATGCAGCAGGTTTTAGACCAAGTTGAAAAAATTGATTTCCAAAGCGAAATATATAAAGATGCTTATAGTCGCATTAATGCAATTGTAATTGAAGGAGAACAAGAAGCCCACGAAAATTACATCACATTGGCAAAATTGCTGCCAGAAGACGAACAGGAACTAATTCGCCTCTCCAAAATGGAAAGTCGTCATAAGAAAGGATTTGAAGCCTGTGGACGTAACTTAAAAGTTACCCCAGATTTGGTATTTGCGAAAGAGTTTTTCTCAGGACTACACGAAAATTTTCAAACCGCAGCTAAAGAAGGCAAAGTTGTTACCTGTCTTTTGATTCAATCTTTAATTATTGAATGTTTTGCGATCGCAGCCTATAACATCTACATTCCCGTTGCTGATGACTTTGCCCGTAAAATTACAGAAGGCGTAGTCAAAGAAGAATACAGTCATCTTAACTTTGGTGAAGTGTGGTTACAAGAAAACTTTACAGAATCCAAAGCTGAATTAGAGGAAGCAAATCGTCAAAACCTCCCTTTAGTGTGGAGAATGCTTAACCAAGTAGCAGATGATGCCAAAGTTTTAGCCATGGAAAAAGACGCTTTAATAGAAGACTTTATGATTCAATACGGTGAAGCTTTGAGTAATATTGGTTTCACAACCCGTGACATCATGCGTCTTTCTGCTTACGGACTGGCAACCGTTTAGAAGGCAAGAGGCAACAGAGAGATATTATTTATCACCTTCTTTTTACAGTCATCTGTTGCCTGTCGCCTGTCACCTGTCACCTGTTAACATTGACCCCTTATGTAGTATTTTTAATACTTAGATATTACCCAATAATTTCACGTTTTTGCACGACAGCACACGCCTAATATATCACTCCATGTTTGGTTTAATTGGACATCTCACTAGTTTAGAACACGCGCAATCAGTAGCTCAGGAATTGGGATATCCAGAATATGCCGATCAAGGGCTAGACTTTTGGTGTAGCGCCCCACCACAGATAGTTGATCATATAACTGTCACCAGTATTACAGGGCAAAAAATAGAAGGCAAGTATGTAGAGTCTTGCTTTTTACCGGAAATGCTGGCAAATCGCCGCATCAAAGCTGCAACGCGCAAAATATTAAATGCTATGGCTCATGCTCAAAAGCATGACATTGATATTACAGCTTTAGGCGGATTTTCCTCAATTATCTTTGAAAACTTTAATTTAGAACAGTTCAAACAAGTTCGCAATATTGATCTAGAGTTTGAACGGTTCACCACAGGTAATACTCATACAGCCTACATTATCTGTAAACAAGTAGAAGCAGTTTCTCAACAACTAGGGATTGAATTATCCAAAGCTACCGTAGCTGTGTGTGGTGCAACCGGGGATATTGGGAGTGCAGTCACCCGTTGGTTAGATAAAAAAACAGATGTCCAGGAATTATTATTAATTGCTAGAAATCAAGAACGTCTGCAAGAACTACAAGCAGAACTGGGACGGGGTAAAATTATGGGATTGCAGGAAGCATTACCCCAGGCTGATATTGTAGTTTGGGTTGCTAGTATGCCCAAAGGCGTAGAAATTGACCCAACCACATTAAAACAACCTTGTTTATTAATTGATGGTGGCTATCCCAAAAACTTAGGCACAAAAATTCAGCATCCAGGTGTGTATGTCTTAAACGGTGGCATAGTTGAGCATTCCTTAGATATTGACTGGAAAATTATGAAAATTGTCAATATGGATGTACCAGCCCGTCAATTATTTGCTTGTTTTGCAGAATCTATGTTACTGGAATTTGAGAAGTTATATACTAACTTTTCTTGGGGTCGCAATCAGATTACCGTAGAGAAAATGGAGCAAATTGGTCAAATGTCCAGAAAACATGGTTTTAGACCATTGCTAGTTTAGGTAATGGGTAATGGGTAATAGGTAATGGCAGTTAATCACATTATTCCTAATATCTGCCAATTACCATCCTTAATCCTCAATTACCAATTACCAATTACCAATTACCAATTACCAATTACCAATTACCAATCCCTTAATATGGCAACCACTGAGCGCAAACCGCTACTGTTAGATTTTGAAAAGCCTTTAGCAGAACTGGCTACTCGTATTGACCAAATTCGTCAACTGGCTGAAGAAAATGGTGTTGATGTTTCTGGGCAAATTCGCCAGCTAGAAACACGGGCAATGCAATTACGACAAGAAATTTTTAGTAGTCTGACACCATCCCAAAGACTACAAGTAGCTCGTCATCCTCGCCGCCCTAGTACCTTAGATTATATTCAGTCCATTAGTGATGAATGGATGGAGTTGCATGGCGATCGCTGTGGTGGAGATGACCCCGCTTTAGTTGGTGGTGTCGGCCGTGTTAATGGTCAACCCGTGATGATGTTAGGACATCAAAAAGGCCGGGATACTAAAGATAACGTAGCTCGGAACTTTGGTATGGCTGCTCCTGGGGGCTACCGCAAAGCCCTACGCCTCATGGAACACGCCAATAAGTTCAATATGCCAATTTTGACCTTTATTGATACTCCGGGGGCTTGGGCGGGCATAGAAGCCGAACACCAAGGACAAGGAGAGGCGATCGCCTATAACCTGAGAGAAATGTTCTGCTTTGATGTGCCGATTATTTGTACAGTGATTGGTGAAGGTGGATCCGGTGGCGCGTTGGGTATTGGTGTAGGCGATCGCCTATTAATGTTTGAACACTCAGTTTATACAGTGGCTACACCCGAAGCTTGCGCCGCAATTTTATGGAAAGATGCCAGCAAATCTCCCCAAGCTGCTGTAGCTTTAAAAATTATTTCCCATGACCTGAAAAACTTGGGCATTATTGACCAAATTCTCCCCGAACCTTTAGGGGGCGCACATTCTGACCCCTTAACCGCCGCAACTAACCTCAAGCAAGCCTTAGTAGAAAACCTAGATGAACTCAACCGTCTAACACCTGCTGAACGCCGCCAACTTCGCTATGATAAATTCCGCAACATCGGCGTTTTTACAGAACTTGCTCATTAAAAATACTCGAAAACATAGCATCAAAACACAGCAATGCTATAATTGCCTATGGTAACTTAAAGATTTTTAACAATCTTCAAGAGCTATAGGCATTTGTATTGCAGGTAAAAGGCAAGAGGGAATAGGCAAGAGGCAAGAGGCAAAAGACAAAAGGCAAAGGTTAACTATTAACAGTCAACCGTCAACAGTCAACCGTCAACCATCAACTGTTACCTATTCCACAATTAATTTATGAGTAGCTGTTGGCTGACAACCCAGCCAAAAAGTTGAAAAATACCATGAGTTTTGAGCAAAAAAGACGCGCCTTAATTACTGGTGCTAGTAGCGGAATTGGTAAAGCAACAGCTTTAGCATTTGCAAAAGCTGGAATAGATATAGCCTTAGTCGGTCGTTCTCTAAATAAGTTAGAGTTAGTAAGCAAAGCAGCGCATGAACTTGGAGTTGAAGCCAAAGCTTTCTGTGTGGACTTAGCTGAAGTTACCGAAGTTAAAGGTAAAATTCAGGCGATCGCCCATGAATTTGGTGACATAAATATTCTCATTAATAATGCTGGTATTGGATATACAGGAAACCTGAGCGACACACCGCTAAAAGACTGGCAGCAAGTCATTAACGTCAATCTCACCAGTGTATTTCAGTGCATGATGGGAATTTTGCCAGGAATGCGCCAACAACGCCAAGGCACTATCATTAATATTGCCTCTATTGCAGCCAAACAAGCTTTTGCCGGTTGGGGAGCATACTGCGTCAGCAAAGCCGGACTTCTTTCCCTATCCCAAACCCTTGCACAAGAAGAACGTGCCAATGGCATTCGCGTTATGGCCATTTGTCCAGGTTCTGTGAACACAGAAATTTGGGATACCCCCACAGTTAAGGCTAACTTTGACCGTTCCCAAATGCTAACTCCAGAAATTGTGGCGCAAACAATTCTCCACACTGTCTTATTACCACAACAAGCAGTAATTGAAGAATTAACCATTATGTCTAATGCTGGAGTTCTCTAAGAGGTGATTTCGTCATTTATTTCTAATGACAAATAACCGAAAAATTTTAGATTTTAGATTTTAGATTTTAGATTTTGGAGCGGGAATTTTCGGTACAAAACCTGCTATTTCAAGGCAGAATTAATCCCAAAATACTCGCTGCGATGCTTACGCTTCGCTAACGCCAATCTAAAATCAGAAAAACTCCACAGTTGAGAGTGAAGTAAATCGTAAATCCAAAATCCAAAATTGTAAATCCAAAATTGATTCACCACTGACAACTAAACCAATTACAAATTACCAAAATTCAATCATGACTATCGCTGGTTCAAACGGTTCTAATCGTTCTCAGTCTCCCCTGATTCCTGACTTAGCAGAAGTTATTGTTCGCCCAGACCGCAATACTCATGATGGTAAAGCAGCAGAAATACATCCACCATTAGATGAAGCCATGGACGAGATGATGGCAGCAGTCCACACAATGCTAGTAGGAGTAGGAGAAGATCCCGAACGAGAAGGACTTCTCAAAACACCCAAGCGTGTAGCTAAAGCCATGAAGTTTCTCACCAGTGGCTACAATCAATCTCTAGAAGACCTCATCAACGGTGCAATCTTTGATGAAGGACATGATGAGATGGTGTTAGTTAGAGATATTAATTTCTTCAGCTTATGCGAACACCACATGTTGCCATTTATGGGTAGAGCGCACGTTGCTTATATTCCCAATCAAAAAGTTGTGGGATTAAGTAAACTAGCCCGAATTGTGGAAATGTATTCTCGAAGATTGCAAGTCCAAGAAAGACTAACTCGCCAAATTGCTGAAGCACTCCAAACAGTTCTCGAACCTAAAGGTGTTGCCGTGGTTATGGAAGCGAGTCATATGTGTATGGTCATGCGCGGAGTCCAAAAACCCGGTTCTTGGACAGTTACCAGTTCCATGGTAGGGGTATTCCAAGAAGAACACAAAACCCGTGAAGAATTCTTCAATTTAATTCGTCACCAACCGTCATTCTTTTAGGAAGGCAAGAGGGCAGGGAATAGTTTCCTACTGACAACCATCAACCCTTAACCGTTACCTATTCCCTAACTTTTGAAATAATAAAGCCACCTTGTCTAAATCTTTATTACCTGGTGAGTGTTCTACACCACTTGATAAATCAATGCCATTAGGTGTAATCTGACTGAGGGCAGTTAAAATATTATCCGGTGTTAGTCCTCCGGCTAAGAACCAAGGAAGAGAGGGGCTAAATCTTTCTAATTTATGCCAATCTAAGGTTTGCCCTGTTCCTCCTAGTTGTTGAGGATGATAAGCATCCAGTAGTAGAGTATCTACAAAATTGGTATAATTATTTGTAGTTTGTAGATGCTCTAAACTTCTCACCCTTAAAGCTTTGATAATTTCTATCTGGGGTAGAGATTGACGTAATTGATGACAAAATTCTGGTGTTTCATCTCCATGTAATTGCACACCAGTTAAACCAGACTTTTCAACTACTTGACAAATTTCCAAAATAGTGGTATTAGCAAAAACGCCTATTTTATCAATATTTGGAGGAAGTGGGGCTATGGCTGCCTGAATTTGGGCTATGGTAACGTAGCGAGGGGAACTAGGAACACAAATAAATCCTAGTGCTGTTGCACCTAGAGACGCTATAGCTATTGATTGTTGTGGTTGAGTAATACCGCAAATTTTAACCCGCATTTCCACCCCAAAAGTTACAAATAATGACAAAAGTATCTTAATTTAAGTTAAAAACTTTTGCTTTGTCCTGGGTAATTTTATAATTTTGTAGGATTATATTCATTTTTTCATTTAGGAGACACACCATCATGTCATCACTTTTATTAGCCGCAGCATCCGTTCCTGTTACCCCGGTGTGGAGTCCTACAGTTGGTATCATTATCAGTGCCAGCAGCGCAGTTGTGCTTTTACTCACATTTGCACTTAAAAATGCTAAAGTTGGACCATCTATGCCTATGCTACCCGTGAGCGTACCAGCATTTGTTGGCGCAATGGCTTTTGGTCATGTAGTGGGAATTGGTATTGTTTTAGGACTGACTAATATTGGCCGCTTGTAAGTCGTTTAATATTATTTTTTTGTCAGCTGCGATGGGTAAATTAATAACCTATCGCTTTTTTTGGTAAATTCCAGATATCTAATTTCTCCTGGACTTACGCAAAACCTACTTCAAATACTTGTCATTGCGACGTAAGGAAGCAATCTCAAACCCCTACATTTCCTTAAAATGCGTAAGTCCTATTCTCTAAGAAGTCCGGGTGCTATGGTTTGCTGTTTTGTGATCAAATGTGGGAAATTGTTTATCCTAGAGTTATAGCAATAGGCAGGAGGCAGGAGGGAAAGCCTTATCCTGCATTATTTTTAAATTTCATTTTCTATAGCTGTAGCCAGGATGATTAGGACATGATTCATCCTTGAAACCTAATCGTAGCAAGGGTTTTACTATTGCCTTTTGCCTTCTGCCATATCTCATTCAACTACATACCGCTATATAAGCCTACATTTCTCGTTTATACAAAAATTTTTGGAAATATATAGTAATGCAAACTAATTGGAAAATCGCTTCTTTATTTGGCATTCCTCTATTTTTAGACCCCTCATGGTTTGTGATTTTGGGGTTAACTACTCTCAATTTTGGCTTTGCTTACCAATATTGGGGGACTGTGACAGGTTGGAGTGCTGGTTTAATTATGGCACTACTATTGTTTACTTCGGTGCTATTGCATGAGTTGGGACATAGTTTGGTAGCAGAATCCCAAGGAATTAAGGTAAATTCGATCACGTTGTTTTTCTTTGGGGGAATTGCTGCAATAGAGGAAGAATCAAAAACTCCTGGTCAAGCTTTTCAGGTAGCGATCGCTGGCCCTGCGGTAAGTGTTGTATTATTTTTATTATTGCGTCTAGGTTCAACTGTAATTCCTGATAGTAATATCCTCAGCACAATGACGGGAGATTTATCAAGAATTAATTTAGTTGTAGCTTTATTTAATTTGATTCCAGGTTTACCCTTGGATGGTGGACAGGTGCTAAAAGCAGCTTTGTGGAAAATTACAGGCGATCGCTTTAAAGCTGTACACTTAGCAGCAAAGGCTGGACAAATTTTAGGTTATACTGGCATAGCTTTAGGATTTGTAATTGACTTCTTAACCAAGGAATTTATCACAGGTTTATGGATTGTTTTAATAGGTTGGTTTGCAGTCCGTAATGCCAAAAGTTATGACCGTGTAACCACATTACAAGAAATTTTACTGCAATTAATAGCATCCGATGGTATGACTCGTAATTTTCGCGTAGTTGATGCTAATCAAACCTTACGAGAATTCGCTGATTTATATCTTTTAGAAACTACTCCCACCCAAGTTTATTTTGCGGCTGCTGATGGTCGTTATCGGGGGTTAGTTAATATTAATGATTTGCGTACTATTGACAAAAGTGAATGGGAAACCCAAACTTTACACAGTATTGTTTATCCCCTAAATACTATTCCTACTGTTGTTGAATCAACTCCTTTTGCAGAAGTAATTAATAAATTAGAATCTGAAAAATTATCTCAAATTACCGTTCTTTCTCCTGCTGATGCTGTTGCTGGTCTCATTGATAGAGGAGATATTGTGCAAGCATTAGCACAAAAATTAAGTTTATCCATTACTCCTTTAGAAATTAAACGTATTAAGGAAGAAGGGAGTTTTCCACCAGGTTTACAGTTAGGAGTAATAGCAAAATCTCTAGGAGACAAACAGTAAATTTATAGCCAACTACTTAATGTATTAACCACCCTGTCCACGGCTATAAATCAAAAGTGGTTTAGCAATGCTAAACCTGACAGGGGGACAAGAAGGAGAAAAAGCTTATGTAGTAAGAGATACAGAATGTGGGAGCAAAAAAAGATAAGTAATAAATAGTAAATATGAACTAACAGAGTAAAATGATAAGTGAAATATACCAGAAAGTGTTAG
>JBJTUF010000191.1:0-14006 GCA_046080565.1 Cuspidothrix sp.
CCAGAGATGTTCTATGGGGTTAAATTCAGGTGAATACGGTGATAAATAAACTACCCTCGCGCCTACGGACTCTATCATCTCACTAATCCCCTTCATTTTATGTGCTTTGAGATTATCCATTACCACTACTGCCCCTTTCCACAATTTCGGTAATAGCTCTTGTGCCACAAATTTTTTGAAGTCTTCTCCATTCATTGATTGCCCTAATGTCTTGAGAGCCAGGATTGATCTGTTGCTAATAGCCCCCACTACGGTAACTCGGCTGCCACGGTAAAATGGTTTGACATCATACACTCTGTCTCCCTTTTTACTTCTGCCCATTTCCCTCATTAATCCTAGTAATACTCCCATTTCATCCACAAAAACTAGGTCATCTGCAAGAACATCTCGGATGCAATCCCAATAATCTAACCTTTTATTTTGTGTAATTTCTGTCCCTGCCTGACTGCTTCTGACTGTTTTTTTTTGAGGGTGAGCTGCTGTTTTTGAAGAAATCTGCACATTGCACTCTCACTTAATCTTATCCCTGTCTTTTCTTCTCAATACTCACAGTATTCGGCTAGGGTATAGTCTAGATGTTCTGCTACCATTTCCTCTATCTGTTGTTCATAACCAGACAGTTGGCTCGGCTTTCCTCCAGTCGCTACACTTGGCTGTAGTGTTCCTTTTTCTCGTTTCCGCTTCACCAGGTCTTGTACTGTATTTTTACTTACCTTGAATCTTTCTGCTACTTTCCGAATAGATGTATTTCCCGCTTCATAAACGCTAATAATTTTTTCCCTTAGATCTATTGAGTAAGGTTTCATATTATTTTTTACTTTTATCTTCTCAACTTATTGTACCAAACCGTTACACAAAGTGCTGTATATAGTAATTAGGTCTCGACATTATTCGGAAGATCACAAATCAGAAATTATTACAAATAATCATTCAGAAAAACTTCAAGGACTGAAAATACATTCCTCAAATGGAAATATAGGCAATCATGGTTTATATGAGAAACTTAATGTAATTCGAGATTTGTGGAATCAACTTCCATCATCAAATCGTCGAGAAATTATTATTGTTCCACTTCTATCACAATTTACGGAATTAGCGATCGCGCAACTTATGAATGCTTCCATACTTGAAGATCGCAGTTTAGGAGGAGATTTGAAGTTACCGAATGGTGAGATAGTGGAAGTAAAAACTATACTTCTTGATCCTGAACGGAAAAAATCTCCTCATCTTCAGTTTCCAGCAGAAACAAATTTTGATTTTTTGGCAATAGTAATTTCTGATCCAAATTTTAATATTGAAACAGCAAGAATAATTCCAGTTGACGCACTAAAATTATATGCACGTCCAGTATCTAAAAGTGGTCGTCAAATGATTAGTCTTCGAGTAATACAGCCGTTTTTAGATTATCCGGGTTATAAAGATATTAATTTTGCTAATTACTCATTGAGTATGGCATAAAAACTTTGAGGGTGGAATTTTTGAACTTGTACTGCTGATGAGTTTTTGGAGGATAGAAAGCGATCGTTAGTGACTTCTGAACGGGCGGGGTTTCCCCGCCTTCTGTCTCCTACTTTATGCCTGTTACTTAATTTACAACTTGGCTACCATGACTACGGGGATCATCTTGCTTATTCTCACTAGCTACGGAGGCGGAAAATTGCGAGGTTTTCCCATTGTTCTGTAGGTGGGGAAGGTTAGAACCAGCAATGAGGGCTTCTAAGTTGCTGGCCATGATGGTACGGGGGATATCGCCAATAGTTTGACCGATAGTTTCTCCTTGTTTATCTAAAAAGACAAAGTGAGGAATTCCATCTACTCGATATTTGAGCATTTCTGGCAACCATTTGGTATTATCAACATTCAACATGACAAAATTCAGGTTTTGGTCATACTGAGTTTTGAGTTTGGCCATGTCCGGGGTCATTTTTTGGCAAACTGTACACCAATTGGCGTAAAACTCAATCAAAGATGGTTTACCGTTATTGAGGGCTACTTCTAAGGGAGTGGAAGATTGATCTAATTCTGCTAGGGAAACTGAGCTAGAATTTGTCTTAAATCCCAAAAATAGGGCAATTCCCAAAGCGATCGCTACAATGGCAATTAAGAAGTTTTTGATCCGGCTACCGGAATTTACAGATCCTTCTGTACTCATAATCAATTTATTAAGACTTATTAAGTTAGTTCCTTATCTAGTTTACTGTCTTCCCAGATAATGAAAAAAAGAGTTACTCTAACTTTCCCCAAACGTGCCATTCAAATGCCGATCACTTACCGACTGGCAAAAGATTTTAATGTGGCTGCAAATATTATCCGCGCCCAGGTTGCGCCCAACCAAATTGGTAAACTGGTAGTAGAACTATTAGGAGATATTGATCAAGTAGATGCAGCTATTGAATGGATGCGATCGCAACATATTCATGTATCCCTCGGTTTAGGTGAAATTATCATTGATGAAAATGTATGTGTTCACTGTGGGTTATGTACAGGAGTTTGTCCCACAGAAGCACTAGGGGTAAATTCCGAAACCTATAAACTCACCTTTGTGCGATCGCGCTGTATTGTGTGCGAACAATGTATTCCTACCTGCCCCGTACAAGCTATTTCGACTAATCTTTAAATAACTGTTAATAATAAGTTAAGCTTAGGTTAAACAATCATTAATTTATGATTCCTATTTTAAAAAAATATATAGGAATACAAACTATTTTTTTTCTAGTGCTATCATGCAAAAACTCGATAATATTTATAAGCGTTATTCTTTATGGAAATATCCTCACCAACATCAATTAAAACACTAGGTGAAACTGCCCATCAAGCAATTGAAAAGCACTTTATAAAAACCATCAAATGGGAAAAAGCAGTCAAAAAAGACGAAGATCCAGAAGCATTACACCAAATGCGAGTAGGAATGCGAAGATTACGCACTGCCGTGAGTAGATTTGAGAAATATTTACATTTACCAAAAACAATCACTGACAAAAATATTGGTAAATTAGCCAGAATTCTAGGTAGTCTCAGAGATTTAGATGTTCTCCAGGAAATCATCGAAAATAACTATAAACCCCATTTATTATCCCAGGAACAAAGCTCACTCAAAACTGCTTTTTCTGCCCTACATAAACAAAGAGAAAATGCCTTAGCAGAAGTTCATAAAATGTTTAAAGACCAAAGCTATAAATCATTTAAAAATGATTGTGAAAATTGGTTAAAACATCCTCACTATCACAGCTTTGCATCCATACCCATCTATCACGTATTACCAGATTTACTCTCACCAGAAATTAGTCAATTTTGCCTACATCCAGGCTGGTTAATTGGAACTAAAATTATTGAATCAGCCATAGAAATAGAAACAAAATTGACACCTCATGAATTAGAATCACATCTAAAAACAGAAGGTGAAATCCTCCATAGTTTGCGGAAACAAGCTAAACGTTTACGTTACCAAATGGAATTATTTACCGAATTATATGACCAATCTTTTGCCGCATATATTCATGATGTCAAATCTATTCAAGAAATCTTAGGCATGATTCAAGATAACATGGTTTTACACCAATGTTTAGAAAATATCTTTAAATCAGAACTTAAGACTGAATTATCTGGGTTAATGACTCTACTAGCTGCCAATCGTTATCAATTATGGCAACAATGGCAACCTCTACAAGAACGTTATTTACAAGCTGATACTAGATATAACTTGCATTCTGTAGTATTACGTTTTAATCCCTAATACCATTTCTTTGTAAAGTTTTGCGCCAAATTCTTTATCTTTCTCTGCGTCCTCTGCGTCTCTGCGGTTCGTTTATCTTTAAATTGAACCCATCTTCATACAGAATTAGTATAACAACTATCACAGAAGATACTCGATTTAATAATATTAATATACTGCTTCTCCTAATTTGTTTCCTCGTAAGTTTCAATCCCTAATAGGGATTAAGAGAAATTGCAATTTTTCTCGATTTTCCCTTCAATGGGTGGTAATGTTTCACGTTTCAATCCCTAATAGGGATTAAGAGAAATTGCAATACGACGCACAGCACACACGCCCAAGCCGGGAAAAGGTTTCAATCCCTAATAGGGATTAAGAGAAATTGCAATCGGGTTCCACCACACCGATTCGTCGTTTAAGCTGTTTCAATCCCTAATAGGGATTAAGAGAAATTGCAATTAGTACATTTACTCCTACAGATACCCCTATTCAAGTTGGTTTCAATCCCTAATAGGGATTAAGAGAAATTGCAATAGCAGAGTGCTGAAAGCCTATGTATATGTAGTTTTCAAGGTTCAGTTGCGCCAACCCCATGATCATTTTTATAACTCGAATTTTTTACACCCACCCACTGGCGCAAAAGGACTTACCACAGAAATTTCCATATCATTAACTACGCCTTAGAAGGAATATATTTATCTAAAGCAGCAGACAAAGTAGTTTTAGGCACAGCACCAACAACAGTATTAATTTGTCGTCCGCCCTTAAATACCATTAAAGTAGGAATACTGCGAATACCATAATGACTAGCCACAGTAGGATTTTGATCTGTATTTAATTTAACCACCTTTACTTGTCCATCATATTCTGCTGCCACCTCTTCCACCACAGGAGATAACATTCTACAAGGACCACACCAAGGGGCCCAGAAATCAACCAAAACAGGAATTTCGCTTTCTAATACTTCTTGCTTAAATGTAGCTTCAGTGACATTAGTAATAGATGACATATTTATTTGCCTAGAATTAAATCAATAATTCGATCATAGCCAATAAATAGGCATAGAAATATGTCGCTAAGTTTAATTTTGCTAAGTTTCTTATATAGCAATATATATACCAATCGGAAATTAGTTACCAATCACAAAATACACAACTTCTGAGAGAAATCGAGTATTTGCTCACCCAACCCCCATTCTGAAATTTTTACCGTGAACTAGGAGAATTTTGATCAGCACCACAATGATGACAATAAGGTAACTCTTTATAAGTTAACTGATGACAATTGTGACATTCAACATATTGATAATAACCGCAGTGAGGACAGTAGCTATCTTGGGGACGGATTTTTTTACCGCAGCGAATACAGCGTGATTTTTGAATTCTGCTAACTGCTTGAACTTTAGGATTAAATACAACAGTTTGGAATAATTTAATCATTCCAAACCCAACCACAGGAATTAGTAAAATATAGGCATAACTAATTAGGAAAACTAAACCACCAAACAGAAAACTAATGATATTAAAGAGAGATTTAAAAATCACCCCTATTTGTAAAAATTGGAATATTTTCAAAATCAGAGGAATTAGAAATATTACCAGCAAATGCCAGCTAATTAAAGCTACCAAACCATAATTTTTGCGTTGACTGAAATTATTAACTAATAGTGCAATTAAAATTAGTGGTAGTAAGAAGATAGACTGAAAAATTAGTTGAATACTAGGATACCAAAAGGAAGCATCTTTATAGCCTGTTTGTAATTCATTAAACTTAGTTTCATCCTTGAGAAAAGACAGAAAATTAATACTTTCCGGCTTAGTTAAAAGTTGATTTTCTAAACTGGAAATTTCAGATTTGAAATTAGCAATTTTCTGGTTATTTGCTTCTAACTCCTGTTTGGCTTTTTCTGCCCGGACTTGATTAATAGAATTTTCTGAAGACTGTCCAGCAATTTTTTCTAACAAAGTCGAATCATATTGCTGACGAATTGTACTATTTGTTGATTGCAGACGAGTAATTTTATTTTGGGTTTGATCTATCGTTTTGATAACTTGCTGATTTGGCGGATTATTTAGTTTATCTTTAGCCTCACCATAGCTTAAACATATAGGCGAAACCTTACCTAAATGTCCAACTTCCGCATCTGCATATCTTTGTCTAATGCTTTGCCCATTACTACTAGAGAGTAATGAATTTCTGATAATTTGATAATCTTTATTTTTATTAGTTTCTTTTTGGTAAACAGACCATTGAGAATAACATGGATAAGCTTGATAGGGGCTAAGATGCCATTCACTAATATTATTTAAACCCGTAAAAACGTTAATTAAAATAAAAATGTCCACTAAAATAATGACAATCAAACTCACCTTATTTAGTGGTTCATTATTGACTGTGCGAGAATTATTGAAAAATTGACCTACAAGCCGCCGGATTCTATTAAACATAGAAATAGAACTCAGAATAGTTAAAACTGCAATTAATTTACCACTTTATTGTTACTTTGGTAACAGCTTAATACAACTTATAATCGAGTTTAACTAAGCCCTCACTTAACCCCCCTAACCCCCAAAGTTCGGGGTCACGGGGGTAGGGTATTTCGTCTCGTTCCCAGTCTCCGACTGGGAATGCTCTAACAGAGGCTCTGCCTCTGCTATTATGGAAGGCAGATCCTTCTAGAATTGATTTCGATACAGAACATGGGAATAAGAAAAGAATAATACTCCCCCGCACCTCTGCCTTATTTCTCCTCTTCTGGATGCATAATAGCTTGACAATACCTAATTAAAGTATCTACTCGTTCCGTAATCGTGTTTAATCTTGCTTGTGATGTTGCAGACTGCTTTGCGCCTTTTAGAAACATGACATCTACTTCCAAAAGTCGCAACTGCTTATTTAGTTCTGTTTTATAGGACTTTTCCCTGGCGTTAGCATCTTCTAAAGGGACAATTTGCTGGATAAAAAACGTGTGTAGCTGGGTTAAACACAAGCGCAATTCACTAGCATCAAGTTTATCTGCTGTTACCTTAGTCCTTAACTCATCTAGAAATGTTGCCAATTCCTGATATTTATCAAAATTAAAAGACATCTGTTGCTAGTTAAGATAGTATTAATGTCAAGAAAATTTTCTTATACAACGAACTTTCTTTTGTTTAGATCAAAATCACCAGCCTCAGATCGTACTTTGAGGCTCGGTTCGCTGTCAATAGGTTGTTTTGATTATGTTTACACAGAAACAGTTATGGATGGTGACTACCAGCAATTAGAACATCATCGCTTCTTGTATTATCTCTAACCTTCTAGGAGACAGCATCTAGTTATAGAGGTGCTGTCACTCGATTTTGGATTGATGATTTTGGATTGACTCTAACCTTAAGTATGGAAGCTGGAAAATTTGGGATTTGGGATTGATGATTTTTCCGTTCTCAATAACTCCTAACCCATACCAAGTTTTGTCATCTAAAATCGTAGAAATTTAGGAGTTTAGGCGTTGAGGAGGCAACAGGCACAAAAATCTCTATTCCCTATTCCCTGAATCCTTATCTAAAATCTAAAATCTAAAATTCCCAGTCAATTTTGCTTATTTCTTTACCGATCCACAAATTACTTTTTTTATTTTATGAGTAGTTTAGCTATCAAATCCCCATCAGATGTGGTTCTTCCTGATTGGCTTAACAAATGTTTAATCGAACCTCCTGTACCGATAATTAGAGAGGAGGAAGACCGAACGCATAATGGTAATGTACTAATTTGCCGCGCCTTTCAGTTTGCTTATCAATTACATGAAGGTCAAATGCGGAAATCAGGAGAACCATATATTGCCCATCCTGTAGCTGTAGCTGAAATACTCCGTGAATTAGGTGGTAGTCCTGCTATGATAGCAGCCGGTTTACTTCATGATGTAGTTGAAGATACAGAAGTAACAATTGAAGAAATAGAATCCCGGTTTGGGGCAGAAGTACGGCGCTTAGTAGAAGGTGTTACCAAACTCTCAAAAATTAACTTTACCAGTAAAACCGAAAGCCAAGCGGAAAATTTCCGACGAATGTTTTTGGCTATGGCACAGGATATTCGAGTTATTGTGGTGAAATTGGCAGACCGTTTGCATAATATGCGAACCCTCCAATATATGTCAGAAGGTAGTCGTCATCGTAGCGCCCAAGAAACAAGAGATATTTTTGCCCCTTTGGCGAACCGTTTAGGAATTTGGCAAATTAAATGGGAATTGGAAGATTTAGCCTTTAAGTATTTAGAACCGGAAGCTTATCGAGAAACCCAGCAAAGTGTGGCCGAAAAACGGACGGCACGGGAAGAAAAGTTACTCAAAGCTACGGATACTTTACGCCGTCGGTTACTCAAAGCTGGTATTAATTGTTTAGAAATTAGCGGTCGTCCTAAACACCTTTATAGCATTTATCAAAAAATGCAAAGGCAGCAAAAGGAATTCCATGAAATTTACGATTTGGCGGCGCTGCGAATTATTGTGCAAACGAATGAAGAATGTTATCGGGCGTTGGCTGTGGTACATGATGTATTTCGTCCGATTCCTGGTAGATTTAAAGACTATATTGGTCTGCCTAAGCCAAACCGTTACCAGTCCTTACATACTGGTGTAATTGGTTTTACAGGTCGCCCGTTAGAAGTACAAATTCGTACTTTGGAAATGCACCATATCGCGGAGTATGGAATTGCTGCCCATTGGAAGTATAAAGAAACTGGTGGTTCTAATAATGTTAATGTCACTGGTAATGATGAAAAGTTTACTTGGTTGCGTCAGTTGCTAGATTGGCAAAGTGATTTAAAAGATGCACAGGAATACTTAGATAGCGTTAAAGATAATTTATTTGAAGATGATGTTTATGTCTTCACTCCTAAGGGGGATGTTGTTCCTTTAAATCCGGGTTCTACAAGTATAGATTTTGCTTATCGCATTCATACGGAAGTGGGAAACCACTGTGCAGGGGCGCGGGTGAATGGACGTATTGTGCCTTTGTCTACTAGACTACAAAATGGCGATATTGTGGATATTATTACCCAAAAGAATAGTCATCCTAGTTTGGACTGGTTAAACTTTGTTGGGACTACGGCGGCTAAATATCGCATTAAACAATGGTACAAGCGATCGCGCCGAGAAGAAAATATTACCAGAGGTAGAGATTTATTAGAAAAGGAATTGGGAAAAACTGGTTTTGAGAATTTACTCAAGTCCGATGCCATGCACACCGTCGCCGAAAAATGTAATTATCACAGCGTGGAAGATTTACTTGCCGGTTTGGGTTATGGGGAAATTACCTTAAATTTAGTTCTCAACCGTTGGCGGGAAGTCGTCAAAGCTAGACAACCAGTAAGTGATGTTACCTCATTTATCCCCAAAGAACCAACACCCAAAACCTCACGGGATACACCACCAATTACATCTCGTGCTAGTGATTCCCCCATCTTAGGAGTAGAAGGTTTAGTTTATCATATTGCTGGGTGTTGTACTCCCATTCCCGGTGAACCCATTGTGGGAGTTGTCACGCGGGGACGGGGCATTTCTATCCACCGCCAAGGCTGTCATAATGTAGATCATGTTGAAGGTGAACGATTAATCCCAGTCCGTTGGAATGCAGCTATCGGCAACCGTAACCGTCCTCATACTTACCCGATTAATGTGCAAATTGAAGCGTTAGATAGAGTTGGTGTCTTAAAAGACGTATTATCTCGTTTAAGTGATCAAGGAATCAATGTGCGTCATGCACAAGTAAAAACTTCTCTAGGACAACCCGCGTTGATGGATTTAGGAATTGATGTCCGCGATTGTTCTCAGTTAGAACATTTATTTGTCCAACTCAAAAAAATGAGTGATATTCTCAATATCCGCCGTGTTTGTGAAGCTGAAGACTGCGGGTGAATAGGTGACAGGTGACAGGTGACTGTTGACTGTTGACTGTTGACTGTCACCTCTTCCCCCTTGTTCCCCTACTCCTCCGCTCCCCTGCTCCCCTGCTCCCCTGCTCCCCTGCTCCCCTGCTCCCCTGCTCCCCTGCTCCCCTGTTCCCTGTTCCCTGTTCCCTGTTCCCTGTTCCCTGTTCCCTATTACCCAATTTGCGATACAATCATAAGTCTGCAAATTTGATAACCACCTTTGTGAACAGGAGATGCTTCTATGGCGCGTATGTATTATGATGAAGATGCTAATTTAGACCTTTTAAAAGGTAAAACCGTTGCTATTATTGGTTATGGTTCACAAGGTCATGCTCACGCGCTGAATCTAAAAGATAGTGGTGTAAATGTCATTGTCGGATTATATCCCGGCAGTAAATCCACAGCTAAAGCAGAAGCTGCTGGTTTAACAGTTAAAAATGTGGCTGATGCGGCCAAAGCTGCTGATTTCATCATGATTTTATTACCTGATGAAGTCCAAAAAACAATTTACAAAAACGAAATTGAACCCAATTTAGAAGCTGGAAATGTTTTAGCTTTTGCCCATGGTTTTAATATCCATTTTGCCCAGGTTGTTCCTCCTGCTGATGTGGATGTAGTCATGGTTGCACCTAAAGGCCCTGGACATTTAGTACGTCGTACTTATGAACAAGGACAAGGTGTACCTGCGTTATTTGCAGTATATCAAGATGCTACAGGTCAGGCACGCGATCGCGCTATGGCTTATGCTAGAGGTATTGGTGGTACACGCGCCGGTATTTTGGAAACTACCTTCCGTGAAGAAACCGAAACCGATTTGTTTGGAGAACAAGCAGTATTGTGTGGTGGTTTGAGTGCTTTAATTAAAGCCGGTTTTGAAACCTTAGTTGAAGCAGGTTATCAACCAGAACTCGCTTATTTTGAATGTCTACACGAAGTCAAATTAATCGTTGATTTAGTCGTAGAAGGTGGTTTAGCCACCATGCGCGATAGTATTTCTAATACTGCCGAATATGGTGATTATACTCGCGGTCCCCGCGTTGTCACCTCCCAAACCAAAGCGGAAATGAAGAAAATTCTCAGCGAAATTCAATCTGGACAATTTGCCCGGGAATTCGTATTAGAAAACCAAGCCGGTAAACCTGGTTTTACCGCTATGCGTCGTCAAGAAGCTGAACATCCTATTGAGGAAGTTGGTAAAGATTTACGCGCTATGTTTAGCTGGTTGAAAAAAGCGTAATTTTTGATAATTCTGAAAGAGGTGATTGGTAATTACTAATTACCTCTTAATACAGCAGTTTCGTAAGTTATGAGGTACAAGGTTAACAGGCAGGATGCCTGTTCCACTATGATTTTATGATTCCAGCTTGTACGTCATTGATATGAAATATGCTGTATATGTTTCAAGGATTCATAATGTCCTAATTATCCTGGCTACATCTATAAAACTTCACCAGTCAGAAAATAACGAACCCTTGCCATTACATTTTCTACACTCTTTTTATTTGTATATTGTGAATTAATGGGAATTTTCTGACCATTCTTAAATAAAATTAAAGCCTGATAAACCTGAGAATATCTAATTTGCTTCTTTTGAATATCAAAACTAGCAATTTCTTCTAAGGGATATTCAATAACCCGTTTACCCAGCAAACCTTTACGTTCTATATACACCTGATTAAGAGTTCTATAAAAAATGCAAGTTGTGGCAGATGACATTGCTAAACAACCACCACTTATTATAAATGCTACCATAAATAAGCTAATCCAAAAAAGATAGTTGCGTTGATTTTGTTGTAATATTAAGGAACTTTCACTAGATTGGAGAAAATCATTAAATTTCATCATTAATGCCTGATTTTCTTGATAGCTAACTTGAGGTAAAAGGGGAAATTCTGCCAAATTATTAACAATGATGATTTGATAGCTTTTACTACCTTTACTACCCGTCTTTGTTTGAATATATGCTTGTTGCGGATCAAAAATTTTGAGTTGGTTCATACTTCCTAAAAATGTAAACCGTTTTAATTCGCACTTAATTTCTGGACGTACTAAACGAGTACAAGTAAGACTCAAGGAAGTAAAATCAAAAGCTATTGAATAAATCCAAAAACTTAATCCACATATCAATAATAAACTTCCTGACAACCAATTACCTATTGGTTTATGTTGAATCACTAATCTCGTATTGGTTTCTGCGACAATTTTCATAAACCAAATCCTAATTATTTAAGTGGTTTTATGGAAAAGATTCTATTTATATTAATAAATTATACCATATTATGGTATTGAGTTTACTTGTGTAAATATGTTTCATGAACACTATATAATGGTAGGGACACAGCGTATATTAAACTCTTGTTACACTACAAAGCTAAAAATCAAGTTTTTCCAATGTTAATAATTATGCTATCTATTTACAAAATGGTATATCAAAAGATATATTTAATAACTATCTATAAAATGTAAAAGCCAGAAAATCAAATCCCACAAAAAATGAATTCTAGTGTTATATTGTCGAATATTTTAAACCCTCCAGTGTTATTCTTTTTTTTAGGAATACTGGCGATTTTACTGCAATCTGACTTAGAAATTCCCCAACCGTTACCGAAATTATTTTCCCTTTATCTCCTATTAGCAATTGGTTTTAAAGGTGGATATGAAATTGATAACAGTGGAATTAACCCGCAAATTGCACTCACGCTTTTAGCAGCTATATTTATGGCTTCTGTTGTTCCTATCTATTCATTTTTTATCCTTAAATTGAAATTAGATAGCTATAATGCGGCCGCTATTGCTGCAACTTATGGTTCAATCAGTGCAGTTACTTTTATTACAGCCCAATCTTTTCTCAAAGTTCTTAGTATTGATTCTGGTGGACACATGGTAGCAGCTTTAGCACTCATGGAATCTCCAGCAATTATTGTAGGAATTGTCTTAGTCAGAGTTTTTGCCAAAACTCCAAAATCAGAAATAGAAGCAGGAGAAGAAGAAGACAAATTTTCTTGGAGTGAAGTTTTCCGAGAAGCTTTTTTAAACGGTTCTGTATTTCTCTTGGTTGGTAGTGTGATAGTGGGAATTTTAACAGGAGAAAAAGGTTGGGAAAAATTACGTCCTTTCACCCAAGATATATTTTATGGAGTGCTATCATTCTTTTTATTAGATATGGGTATGGTCGCGGCAAGAAGAATTAAAGACTTGAGTAATACAGGTTTTTTCTTGATTAGTTTTGGGGTCTTTATGCCCGTATTAAATGCCATTATTGGTATCCTCATCAGTAAAGTCATTGGGATGTCTCAAGGTGATGCTTTGTTATTTGCGGTACTTTGTGCTAGTGCTTCTTATATTGCCGTACCAGCAGCTATGCGAATGACAGTTCCTGAAGCTAACCCCAGTTTATATGTATCCATGGCTTTAGCGATTACCTTCCCATTTAATATTATTGTGGGTATACCTTTGTATTTCAACATGATCAAAACTATAGGCATATAGGAGAATAATCAGGTGCAAAATGTCAAAAAAATCGAAATAATTACTAATTCTTTGGAATTACAAAAAGTCCTCAAAGTTTTAGATCATGCAGGTGTTTATGGCTATACAATTATTGAGGATGTGATAGGTAAAGGACATAGAGGCAAAGCTATTGATGATTTAGAAGGTCATGCACTTACTAATGGTTATATCATGACTGTTTGTAGTGAAGAACAAGAACATCAAGTAGTGGAAGCTATTAGACCAATTTTGAAAAAATATGGTGGTGTATGTATTGTTTCTGATGCCAAATCAATTGGGTGCGGCTCTTTTCAAAAGACGGTATAGTGAAAGGGAGTAATTGAGAAAATGCTTGTAGAACAAAGGTATTGAAAAAATTACCCTGTTGAAAGACTTTTCCCCAGAAAGAACCAGAGTCAGAGGATAGCCAAGAGATATGGAAGCATCTACCGGAAATGAAGACATATTTTTCCGAGAAGCACGGCAACTATTTGAAAAAATGGTGGATTGGTTAAGTTCAGAAAGTGCTTGTGGTCTCGAACATGGAGAATTAGAAGAGAATCTTTTCGTCAACGGAAACGAACTATTAAGAAGACTGCTGCAAGGTTATTTAGACAGACGCAGTAACGACGAAATAGAAGGTGATTGTTTAGGGAGTGACGGAGCCAAAAGAACCCATAAGCGGAAACTGTCCCGAAAACTCACCACAATATTTGGCACAGTCACAGTCAGAAGAATGGGTTACGGTGGTAGAAAGACCCTGACGGGATGACAAAAATAGTTAAAATGCAGACAGAATAAGCCTCATAGCTCTCTCACCGCGTTGATAATACTTCCGCTTATTAGGAGATAATCTCAATAATTCTCTAACTAATTCCCGACAATTATCTATAAAATC
>JBJTUF010000192.1:0-13618 GCA_046080565.1 Cuspidothrix sp.
TCCAGTTCTTGTGTGATCCACTCTTCCATTGACTGACGTTGGTTTGACTCTGGGTATTTTCATAGTCAATACACAATCCCTGGATTTTGTCAAACTTTATGTTAAGAAAGATGTGGGTAATGGATAGCTTAAAAAGGGGGACTTTTTCTTATCCTGTAAATCCTGAAATCTTGGAAATCCTGATTCAGACAAAATCCCCATCATGAGATATAATGAACAATCAAAATTGGGACTAGCTATGATTACTATTCCAGTTACATTAAACCCCTTAACTCTTGAAGAATATAAATTTTGATTATGTTGGGTTTTTCAACCCAACCTACAATAACTATTATGTTCCTGGACGAGAGCGAATATGATCTGGTATATGATAGCGATCGCCTAATATTTCCAACAATGGCCCATTAACGTCAAATTTCAACTTACTTACCGAAGCAACCAAAATATTTACCCGATAACGGTAGCATCCCAAATCAATTCCTAGTAAACTGCAAAGCATAATCCGAATCGTCGCTTTATGGGAAACTACTAAAACATTACCGTCAGGATATTTGTCTATAATTTCACTAATCACAGGCATAGAACGGTTAGCAATTTGTACCGCAGTTTCTCCACCTAGTGGTGCATTCCAAGCTGGTTCTGACAACCATTTTATATAGTTTTCCGAGTAATTCTCCTGAACAAAGGATTTACTCTTGGTTTCCCATTGTCCATAACTACCTTCTCTAATACCTTCTCTCACCTGCATCTCCATCCCCGTAGCATCACAAAATGGTTTAGCAGTCGCAAGGGTGCGTTTCATGGGACTAACATAAACTGCTTCCCATTTCAGTTTTTTATAAACATCGGCAAAACTCTTTGCCATCTCCATTCCTTCTTTTGTCAACTCTGCATTAGTTTCACCGCAGAAATTACCACTTTGACTAAAAGTAGTTTCACCATGTCGCAGTAAATATAAATTCAGTGTCATAGTTTGTATTGCGATGGGGATAAAAGAGCTTGTACAAAAATAAAATATCATCTATCTCACATCAACTATGTGAAACCAGGACAAAGGAAGCGTCCAAAAAAGTCAATTCCCTCACAAATTTAAAACTGGCGATATTTAACCAAAATGAACCACGTCCGCGTAGCGTTCCGTAGAAATACATTTGAAGTACAAAATTATCTGCGTTTATCTGCGTCCATCTGCGTTAAATTATTACTGTTTGTACCTCTCTTGAATGGGAATGGCTATACATTATAACAATAATCAATAGGGATTTATCAATTTCCCACTCAATTGATCACAGAAGTCGAAAATTTTTATTATCCTAAAAACCCTTAAATCCTGGAAATCCTGATTGGTGACAATTACTTAAAATCTCGTTTCAAACTCAATTACAGCCCGACTATCATCTGTTAAATTAGTAGAAGAACGAATCCTAAATTGATTGTTGATGCGGTAATTAATCCCCCATTGCAAAGGATCATCTGCTGTTAAAATTTTAATGGTCGAAATAGAAACCTTACGAGAAATATCAACCCCTGCTTCTAGTGCTAATTCTAAAGATGAGTTATTTCGGCCAGACTCTGGTTTTTCGGAAAGAATTGTCGGAAAAATGCGTAATTCACTTAAACCAAAACTATCAGCAATTTGATTAAATGCACCTTGAAAATTGTTAAAAACAGCCGAACCTGCAATATTAATTAAACCCAGTGTACTATCACCACGTCCTTGAGTATCCACAAACCCACCTCCTAACAAGGTGACAATTTGTGTTTGTGAACGGGAAGGAATGCTTGTGAGTTGTAAATTATCATTTAGTTGACTAGCTAAACCATTAATAGTAGCTTCAACTCGGACGGTTTCTAAACCTGCTAAACCTGTAGAACCTTGTCTGTTGAGAATATCGCTATTTTGGACGATATCTAAAATTTTAGCAAATAAACGAATATCTAATTGAGGATCACGGGGTTGCAGACTACTAAAAGTAGCAGTATGTTCATAACCTCGCGCTAAATTTAATTGAGTCGTAAATAAATTGACTCCTCCTTTAGTTAATTTAATTGTTCCTTCAGGAATAGGTCTAGCGATAGAACCGTTAACAATTAAATCCCCAGTTGCTTGGAATTTTAAAACTGGTGGCCGGGCAATTTCGACATTTTTTCCGAGTTTTAATTCTAGTTCTTTTAATGTCGGCGATTTTTTCTCTTGATTTTTAGGATTAAAATTACTAACTTTACTACTTGAGGCACTACCATTAGTAGATTCTGCTAAGAATACTTGACCATTAAATAATTCAATATTACCGCCAATTTTGGGTTCTAGCACTGAACCAGTAATTTCTAGATTTCCATTAGCACCACCTTGATATAATGCTTTGAGATTTAGGGATAATTGTTCTAAATTAACATTTAATCGCTTATCTAAATCTATGGGGATATTAGAATTATAAATTGGTAATTCTCCTACCGCTTCAACTTTGCCATCACTAAATTTACCTTCTAGACTTTCGACAAAGACACGGGTAAAATCGAATTTAGCACTACCAGTAACATTTGTTAACTTTCCTGGTAAAGCTTGGGCGCTAAAGGTAGCATCAGCTAAGGAAGCGAATCCTTCAACTAAAGGTTTTTGTCTAGTTCCTTGCACTTTTAAATCTAATTCACCTTTTCCATTTTCAAAAGCTATTTCATTGGTGAAAAGATTTAATAATCCCAAACCTTCATTTTTAACTTTGACATTTAAATTAATTTTATCATTATCTGATATCCTAGTAGATGAAGAGAAGGAATAGGGAATACTACCATCAATATTTGCAGGTTCACCTCCACCGCCAATTCCTAATACTGTGCTACCAAAATTTAACCGCCCATTAGCATAACTGAAACTACCTTTAGCTGCTTCTACTCTTTTTTGATTAATTGTTCCTTCTGTAATATTTAATTCGCCTGTTGCTTGGGGGTTTTTCAAAGTACCAGCTAGGGCGGCGTTAGCGTTGACTTTACCAGTAATTCTCACTGGTAACTTGGCTATATCATTTAATCTATCCAAGGGAAAGTTAGCAATTTCTAATTTACCAGATTGTTGTTTACCACCTATGTTACCTGTAAATTCAATTAATTTTTCTTGAGATTTAATTTTTAAAGGTTGTAGACGTAAAATTCCATCTTCAAAACCACCTATAGCTGTAACTGTTTCAGCCGCATAAAACCGTTTTGGTTCTATGGCCTTACCATCCTTATCTGTTTGACCCCATTTAAAATTTTCACCGGCAAGATTGAATTTTACTTTTGGTTCATTACTGGTAGCTGTATTAATTGTAATATCACCCTGAAAAATTCCTTTTAAGTCTCTTAATTCTGGTAAGGGTTTAGCGTCTAGTTGTTGTTCTTCCTGATTAGTTTTCAGGGCATCAATTTCTGATAATCTTTGAATTTGACTTAACAGAGACTCGGTAGGTAATCCTTGGGAATTATTAGTTAAATCCTTAGCTGTGCCATAGGTAGCTGATTTTAAACCACGTTGGAAGTCAGGAAAATCAAAGAGTTGTGCTGTTGCTAGAATATCTTCAATTTTGCCTTTTTCAATTTTGATATTTGCTTCTAATTGGGGTTTTTTAGTGGCTCGTTTGACTGTGACATCAAAGTTATATTTGCTATCACCTTTGTTAAATTCGCTAGATTTTAGAGTAACTGTATCCTGATTATAGTCAAATGTTGTACTAAATTGATCGCCTTTAATTCTACCGATTTCTGGTTTTTTAATTTCTATATTCCCACTTGTAGCCAATGTTTTGGTATTAATGTTTAATTCTTTAATATTTAATAAACCTGCGATTCTTCCCGGACTTAATAGGGGATTTTTTGGCAAGGGAATATTCAAAGCTTGTAAAGGTACATTACTTATATTTACTACCCAATTTACTCCTTTGACCATACCTGATAATAATGCTGCTTGCCATTGAACTCTAAAAGATTGGGGGCGATTTTGTCCATCTAAGTTAACGGCGATGCGATCGCTTTTCCCGATAACATCTAAACTGACTCCTTGGCCTGAAATCGCATTAACTTTACCCGTTAGTAATGGTTCAAAGGCAAACTGTTCTACTTTTAAATGTCTTAATCCCAATTTACCAATAATATTGGGGGCAGTGGGTTTTCCGGTTAATTGTCCCTGAAAATCTAACTTGCCAGCAATATCTACTATATTAGGTAATTTAATAGGCAATTGTTGCAGATTATAATTTTTAGCATCCACATTCAAATTTATTGCCGTTAACTCAGGTATTCCCACTTTTTTGGCATTAGCTAAAATATAACCTTTTATAGTGAGCGCAGTCGAACTATTAGCTTGCAAATTGGCATTATTAGAACTATTAATAGTCAGTTTTTCACCATTCCAACCTACATCCGCCTGAATTAATGAATTAATACCAGCTAGACCTCGACTAAATCGTAACTCACCAACTGCCGCCACGTCAGCTAATTTAGTAGCAGCTAAAGTTCCCGCCACCTGCAACTTACCACCCAGTTTTCCCTGTAGTTGTTGATTAAAAGGACGCAATTGCAGATTAGAAGTAGTTAATAATCCTTGATAGCGACCCTGATTAAGTTGTACATAGGAGGCTGCAATTGTACCACTGGGCAGCTTTAAACGACCTGAACCCAAACCTTGAATAGTCTCTGGTTGGAATGATTCCACAGAACCCGTTACTTGTAACTGACCATCCACAAAACCAGATAATTGGGGAGGTACAGATGCTAACTTAGCCAGGGGTAAATTATCGGCGGCAATTTTCGCCTGATAGCGACCATCTGCAACTTGAATATTAGTGGCTTTGATTGTGCCTCCATCCACCGCTAGAAGGGCTTCACCTAGCCCAGAAAAGGTTTTGAGGTTAAAATTGTCCTGATTGCTGGTAATCATGAAATTACCTGCGAGGGGATAATTTAAAATTGGGTTGGGGCGTTTTAAAATTGTGGCTAAACGTAAATTTTCGGCGACTAATAGGGCGGTAATATTTTTATCTGCAAACTTAATTTGGGAGATATTAACTGTACCACCGGCAATGTTGACATTGGCATTTTCTGGAACAATAGTTTCTAATTTAAAAGGTGAAGTGCTACCTAATAAACGTAGATTACCGTTAAATTCTGACCCCGCCAGAGAAATATTTTGTTGTGCTTTTGGCTCAATTAAAGATGTTAATTTAATTCTTTCGGCTGCGGCGATCGCTTGCCAATTACCATTGCTATAAGTACCATTAACTTTAACTACGCCACCACCAAAATTTGCAGCAATATCGCGGAAAGAAACTGTACGATCAGGATTAATAATAGCTGTGCCGTTAACTGGATATTTAGCTTGGGGCGCTTGCCATTTAACTACAGTTTGGGTATTGTTAGCTACACCTGTTAATTCCGCTGTGGCTGTCATTTGCCCAATGGGGAATCCAGTTTTGATCTTGTATAATTGAGCGATCGCATCACCAGGCAAATTTTCCCCACGTAATTGAAAATTTAATGCTGGGACTTTACCCAACTTGATCACCCCTGCACCTTTAACCTCTCCCCCCAAAGTTGTTTTTCCGTAAATATCCGTAATATTTAACAGAGATTTACTACTGATAAGCTCAAATTTACTACTAACTTTACTAAAATCAACTTGATCAATTTGAGCCGTTTTTAAGGTACTGACATTACCCGATAACACAGGTTCATTAATTTTACCTGATATCTGCAAATCAGCCTGAGCTATCCCCTTCACAGGAACTGGTAACTTCACATTCAGAGTATTTTGGGCATTAGCTAAACTAACCGCATTCACCCGCCCTTTTAAATTAAACCCCGTTTCCTGACTAATAAGCCCCGTTGCCGTCAAGGGGATTTGCCCGTAATTAGTAACTATTTGATCTAGTTTAATTGCCAGTCCATCAAAACTGAGTTTCCCCTGACTATTAAGTAATAACTGCGGTAATCTAGGTATACTCAGCGTCACTCCTTCCACAGTAACATCACCATATAACAAAGGCTTCTGATATGGTGTCACCTGAATCCGTACATTGCCATTGACTTTCCCAGCCTCTAAATTCAGTGGTAAACTTACAATCCTGGTAATATCTGCGGCAGAGAGATTATCAGCTTTAATATTAAAATCACCTGCTAAAGTTTTCTCAGGGATCAAATCCCCAGCAATAGCAATACCACCACCCGTAGCTGGTTTACCCAGCAAATCTAATTTAATGACTTTATTGTTTGGTAATATTTGAGCCGTACCATTAACCTGGGCAAAGCCTACGGAAATCGGTACAGGATTCTTGTCACCTTCCCGAACTTTAGGCACTAATACCAAATTGCCATTACTAAATCTTAACTTATCTAAATCAGTTTTAATTAATCCTTTACCAGTCGCCGGCGCAATAGTTGTTGTTAACCACCGCCCTTGATTATCTTGTTCAAGATAAATATCTGGATTAACTAAAGTGACATCTAATTGCAAATGCCGATCAATAATTAACTTCCAAATATCATATCCGACATTAACAGCTTTAATACTTGCCCGATCTGGATCCGTGGGTGTGGCAGGTATTTCTGAAGCGGCAAACTCCACACCAGTAGCAGAAAAAGACTTAACTGCACCTAATTTAACCGGACGATTCAGCGTAGTAGTTAAACTTTCGGTAGCTAATGGAACTATTTCCTCGTAAACAAAATTCCGTAACCGCCAAATCCCGCCCACAATTCCTAGCAGCACGAAAGCAGCTACAGCTAGTCCACCACGGCTGAATATCATCAACCATAGATGTTTCAGCCCAGAATTAGGGGTGGGAAAATTTTCATGACTAGAAGAGTTAGACATAGGTTTTCACTCTTAAACAACCAGATATGTGGCAATAATAACTACTCAAACAATTCAACACTCAGATTTTTATACAATCTTGGAGATGTTGTCTATTGATTTCCAGATGATTTTATATTTGACTCTTAGAGGATGTTAGAAAAGTTTTAGGTTGTGATTTCAAGCACTTACAGATATCCCCTAATGCCCCTTAGTAAGGAGTGAACTATAGTCAAAGTCCCCGTTTTTAGGGGGGATTTAGGAGGATCTAAAAATATTTGATACACTATGAGCGACTTTTCAAACACCCTCTTAGAGTATAACGGTATGAGTGCAAAAATTAGAGCTTCCCTTTGAGTGAAATTAGCGAATTCTTTCTTTTAAGTGCTTACGAACAGTTAATTACACATTTGGAAAAACAGGAAAAATATCTCTTGACTGTCATAGAAGTCAGGACTTACGCAAAATATCTCTCAAACCCTTTTACCTTCGTGTCCTTCGTGGTTCATTCTTCCGTAACTTATGCGTAAGTCATATAAGTAAGTATTCCTAGATCCTGACTGCTGCCGTAATCATCACCATAAATCCCAAGGCACAAAAATTATTTGTAACTTTTGTGAATCCACAGCCCAGAACTTTAATATAAATTAGAGAAGCGATTAAAGGATGAATAATGCGTGTTTTTGTACTGATTTTCAACCCTGGAACTGACAACGAGGGCATTCACAGCATTCGTATTAGCAATGCTCAAGGGATAGAAATTAATCAAATCCTCTTGTTTGAATTAGAAGATGATGCTACTCGATATGCTTTAATGTTAGAGGCTCAAGACTTCCCTGTACCTACAGTGGAAATGATGGATGCCGATGATATCAAGGAGTTTTGCGAAAGCTCAGGCTATGATTGGGAAATTATCGCCGCCAATACTGACTTAATGATTCCACCAGAAATAAACTTGGAACAAACTGATTGGCAACCCGACTTAGAAATAGAGGACTCTAACCCATCTGTGCCAGAAATTGCTAATTCTGATTTAGACAGTATCCGTCGTCAGTTGGAAGGCTTATTATAATTTATCAATAGTCATTAGTCACGAGTACATCATCACTGACTATTGACTACTGACACAGGATAAACAAAACATGACAAATTTTCAGGAACGCGGGCATCTGCTCACCGAACAAGTTAATCCCAACAGTCTAAATTTAGACCAACTCAATTCTTTAGAATTGGTAGAATTATTTAATAGTGAAGACCTAAAAGCAGTAGCAGCAGTAGCGGCGGCTAAAGTTCAGTTATCAGCGGCCATAGATTTGACCGCAGAAAGGCTTCATCAGGGCGGAAGATTATTTTATGTAGGCGCAGGGACAAGTGGCAGATTAGGTGTCTTAGATGCGGCTGAGTGTCCGCCTACTTTTTGCACTGCTCCCGAATTAGTACAGGGAATTATTGCCGGTGGTGCTGGTGCATTAGTCCGCAGTTCCGAGGATTTAGAAGATCGCTCAGAAGATGGAGAAAGTGCGATCGCCCAACGCCAAATCACCCAACTGGATGTAGTTGTTGGTATCACTGCCGGTGGAACTACTCCCTTTGTTCATGGTGCGATTAATGCCGCCCGTCAACGAGGTGCAGCTACCATTTTTATTGCCTGTGTCCCCGCCGATCAAGTCACCATTGAAAGTGATATTGACATTCGCTTGTTAACAGGCCCAGAAATTTTAGCCGGATCTACACGCTTAAAAGCAGGGACAGTAACAAAATTAGCCTTAAATACCCTCTCTACCGGAGTCATGGTGAAACTAGGTAAAGTTTATGGTAATCGTATGGTTGATGTCGCTGTTACCAATCAAAAATTACGCGATCGCGCCCTGCGGATTATACAAGACCTCACTGGCTTAAGTCGAGAAGCTGCTGGTTTTTTACTAGAACGCAGTGGTAAATGGGTCAAACTATCCCTACTAATGCACTGGACTAGCTTAGATCAAGAATCAGGAAAACAACTCTTAGCAGCCCATCAAGGTAATCTGAGATTAGCTATTCACAGTTATCATAATCAGGACAATTAAATGATAAAATATCCGTAGTTTTACTCTGTGTCTTAATTCTCTTTTCCGTATTCTGATTCAGTAATTAAGTGTTTGCACTGAGAAAATTTTCCGCCATAAAGGAATATAATATGACAAAGATATATAGGGCAATAAATTAGCGTTTGTTGTATCTTCAGTTTGGTATATTCCATTATTTACCAGGCAGATTATTAATTTTTTTTCAGAGTGTGATCTATCATTTCCAACCTCCAATTTAGAATAATTACTGGTATCCTAAATAGTAGAAACGTGATGTGACAAAATCCTAAATATCGGTGAAGAGGATGTTTTTCAATCCCTAATTAAACCATTAGATGTTTGCTCAGGAAAATGCAGTGAGCGTAAATTATTATCAATACATAACATAATCAGTAAATTCTGAGGCTAAGAATGATGACTCATCCGGACATAATAGAAGCTCAAAAGTTATTTAATGAGTTTAAAAACTGTACACAATCACAATTCAATGGACAAATAAACATCAAAAGCATTAAAGGCCGACGATGGGCTTTTTACTATCGTCTAGGTAGAATAGTTTGGGCAACAGGTAGCGATCATCCTTTTAGGCGTTGGCGGCGGAACATTGCCCAATATTGTCCTGAACTAGATATGGATAAAATGCGCTGTCGTTATGAGGATATAGCCATTGATTATTGGGATTACAATCTACTAGACATTTTATTCAAAAGACAGAAAATCCAAAGAGAAAAAATTCACGCCATTGTTGAAAGCACAATTGCTGAATTATTTTTTGATTTAGCCCAGGAACTAGATTTTACATCTGTTACTTGCAGTCGCAGTCAGAATGTGATCTTAGAAATGCCCATCAGTTTCACCAGCGCTGATATATCCATTAAACAAATGCAGGACTCCTGGGGAATTTGGTCACAAGCTGGGTTAGCCAATATTTCCCCCAATTCCGCCCCCGTACTACGACGGCCAGAACAGTTGCAACAACTGGTCAACCCCTCCGTATATCGAAATTTTGTCAGTTTAATTAACGGTAAATACACACTACGAGAATTAGCAATCAGAATGAAACAGGATGTTCTTCCTGTTGCTCGTTCCTTACTTCCTTATATTCTCAAAGGCATCATTGAATTAATAGAAGTATCTGATTTACCCTTATTAGTTACTGAACCAGGTAATCCCACCGTTAAACAATCCAGAAATCAAATTGCCCCACTGGTTGCTTGTGTAGATGATAGTCCCCAAGTTTGCAAAATGCTAGAAGACATCATGACCAGTTACGGACTGAGATTTGTGAAAATCCAAGACGCTGTGCAAGCTTTACCTATTATTATTCAAGAAAAACCAGATTTAATTTTCTTAGATTTAATTATGCCCATAGCCAGTGGTTATGAAATTTGTACACAATTACGCAGAATTTCAGCTTTTGCCGATACACCAGTCATCATCTTAACAGGAAATGATGGCTTAGTTGATCGAGTGCGTGCCAAAGTAGTTGGTTCTACAGACTTCATTTCTAAACCTATCGTCGCTGAACGAGTGATGAATGTAGTCCGTAAGTATATCCGTGTACCAGGGTTATCTGGGAATCACAATGGATCTAGTCCAGAACCAGAAATTCAAGATAGTTGATCCTTTTCATCTTTCTCAGTCGCAAGATATTTAATACAGAAAATTAGCTGATTTTGTACTTATGGAAATATTTGGAAAAATTCATAATTTTTACGGACAAAACTGAGGCAAGATAGTGTTAAGATTAACTCTGTTCCATATTGATAATTTTTGGCGATGCAATTATCATCAAGTCTTTTGTAAAAGGAGTTATCAAAACCAGAATTCTTGATTAGGTATGTTAATTTATGTTGAACACTTAGCCCAAAACAAGAAATATCTATACAATGTATCCAATGAAATAAAATAAATCAGTCAACAAGTGTTTATTGGCTCTATCTAATACAATATTCCAGTTTTTGTTAACATCCTTAAAAGAATTAAATAGGTAATTATCATGAGTACCGTTTTAGTAGTGGAAGATGGCATAACTGATATGCAAGTTATCAGTAAATACTTACAAGATGGTGGCTATTCTGTGGTTTGTGCTACAACTAGTGCAGAAGCACAATCTCAAATAGGTAGCAAAACACCCGATGTCATCGTTTTGGACGTAATTTTACCGGATAAAAGCGGCTATGAAATTTGTCGAGAATTAAAAGATAATGCCAAAACTAGTAATATTCCTATAATTTTTTGTTCTACTAAAAGTAGTGATGTAGATAAAATGTGGGGGAATATGTTAGGTGCTGATGCTTATCTAGCTAAACCAGTGGATAAGGAAGAATTGATGCAAACTTTAAAAGGATTAATTAAATCATAGCTTGTCAATTAGTCACTAATTTAATAGTGGCTAATTAGAATTATCTAGGGTAAAGGAAAACTAACTTTGGAAACCAAACAAAAATTTTTAAGCTTTTCTTTAGGAGTAAAAGATACGGCAATAATTCCCCTAGAACAAATCACAGAAGTTGTACAAATACCACTGACAGAAATATGTGGTGTGCCACAAATGCCTAATTGTGTAGTGGGAATTTATAACTGGCGGGGAGAAATGTTATGGTTGGTTGATTTGGAAGAAATGCTAGGTTATCAACCACTGTTACAAGGATCAAATTTTTTGTCCAAAATGATGGCATTAGTGCTAGAACATGAAGGCAAATATTTGGGAATATTAATCCGACAACTCATAGATATTGACTGGTTAGATACCGCACGGATGAAAGAACCATCACAGGAGCTATTCTATCCAGAAATGACCCAGTTTTTACGAGGGTATTTTATTAATGATGCTGAAGAAATGATTTTTAATTTAGATGCTTCTGCCATACTGCACAACAGCTTATGGACAACACATAACTGAAACAAAAGTTAGGAGTTCAGGAGTCAGGAGTCAGTAATTAACAAAGAATAAGAAGTTTAGTAATCATAATTTTTATTCCCTGTTCCCTGTTCCCTGTTCCCTATTCCCTGTTCCCTATTCCCTATTCCCTATTCCCTGTTCCCTGTTCCCTGTTCCCTATTTTTTACTAATACTTACTGAGGTTAATTTCATGACAACTTTATATCAAAATCCCAGTGAAGATATGGGAAATGTTTTTACTCCAGTTACCAGCGAAGAAAGGAAAAAAGATAACAGTAATGGAACTAATTACGATTCATCTAGTAAAAGTTTAATTGCTAAAGAATTCAAAATCTGGAGACAGCGATTTCAGGAAATAACAGCCAAAATGCGTCAAGTTCCAGATATGGAGAAGTTATTATCTGTAACGGTGGCAGAAATTAGAGACAAGTTGGTATCCGATAGTGAAGTGCTGCTGCGAGCAGACCGCGTCTTAGTTTATCAGTTTACCAGAGATGATACAGGCATTGTTGTAGCTGAATCCAGAGCTACTGGTTGGACACCTGCTATTAATGAAAATCTGCCAGCTATTTTGTTTGGTGTTTATACCAGTCAAGATTATGTAGAACCTGTAATCATTGATGATATCAATCAAATTCAACCTACTCCCTATCAAAAACAATTACTAGACAAATTTCAAGTTAGGTCTAGTTTAACTTTGCCCATTTTTGTGGACAGTAAAGTATGGGGTTTATTAGTAGTTCATAGTTGTGGGACTGCCAGACAATGGCAAGAAACAGAAACTACTCTATTAGCACAAATTGCTACAGAAATTACTTACACAGTCCAGGGATTTAAATTACAAAAAGAACTGAAACAATCTTCCCTCGCCAAACAATCAGCAGCAAAAGTCATTACCAAGATTTTACAACAACCCGATATAGAAAAAATATTTCAAACAACGACCCAAGAAGTGCGGCAATTATTGAAATGCGATCGCGTTGGTGTCTATCGTTTTAATGATGATTGGAGTGGTCAATTTATTTCCGAATCCGTGGGGAATAACTGGGTGAAAGTAGTTACTCCCGGTTATCAAATGGTCTGGGAAGATACCCACCTGCAAAATACCAAGGGTGGTAGATATGCGAAAGGGGAAACCTTTGTAGTTAACGACACCTATAAAGTCGGCTTGTCTCAATGTCATATTGATATTTTAGAACAGTTTGAAGCTAAAGCTTATATTATTTCTCCGGTATTTTCTGGAGAAAAATTATGGGGTTTACTCGCAGCTTATCAAAATACTGGATCAAGAGAATGGCAAGATTGGGAAATCAGCTTTTTAAATCAAATAGGTTCACAGTTTGGTGTGGCAGTTTCCCAAGGTGAATATTTAGGACAAGTACAGAAACAAACAGAACAAATAACTCAGATTAGTATACAAGATAAAGCTTTAACTAAGATTATTAACCGTATCCGCCAGTCCAAAGATATGGGAGAAATCTTTAAAATTGCTACTCAGGAAATGCGGCAAGCTTTGCGGTGCGATCGCGTTGCTGTTTATCAATTTCTCCCAGACTTTAGCGGTAAGTTTGTGGCAGAATCAGTTAGCAGTGGTTGGAATAAATTAGTCAGTACAGATCCTAAAGATATCATCGAAGATACTTATTTTCAAGAAACCAAAGGAGCGCGGTTTGCTAAAGGGGAAACCCTGACAGGGGGACAAGAAGGAGAAAAAGCTTATGTAGTAAGAGATACAGAATGTGGGAGCAAAAAAAGATAAGTAATAAATAGTAAATATGAACTAACAGAGTAAAATGATAAGTGAAATATACCAGAAAGTGTTAG
>JBJTUF010000193.1:0-11040 GCA_046080565.1 Cuspidothrix sp.
TTTTACCGTCTGCATCAGGATTAAAAATGCGGTAGTCTACTACCCAAAATCTTTGAAGTTTAGGATTCACATATACACAACTGACCACACCAATTCCTTTGAGTACACCATGTTCGTTACCACTATATTGTCTCCTGACTATTTCAATTTTTTCAGAATACCTTTTATCTAAGACGCTATCATCAAATATAACGTAACCGTTATCATCAGTCATAATTACATCTTTAACATTATCCCAAAGTAAACGAGGTGTTAATTTTTCTTTTTTTAAATAGTAGTTAATTTTGTCAATATATTTTGATAATTGCAAAATTGGCTTTTTACTGGAGTTTAGTCGAAGGCGCGACGCTTCCGCCGCACCGAGACTGATTGTGCCAGTTATGTTATTTATTATAGTACAATAATACTATATTATAGCGATCGCCTGTGCCAATTGCGTAAGTCCTGTTACTTATGAAATACACTACACATATTGGGTATTATCACAAAAACGGCCTCTTTACCGACCACAAGATCCCGGACTTCTCAAAGAAGTCCGGGATCTGAATACCTAAGTTATTACTAAAAATATATTGATTTTTATCGTTATAAGTATAGCTTTATCGCTGAAATTGTCAACTTAGGAGAAGCTCTTGTAGGGGCGAACCACCACTCGCCCCCAGTACCTACTACCTATTGGCTATTATCTGATGCAAACGAGATTTGTCTAAACCAATCTGATTGAGTAATAACCAAGATTGAATTAGGTCTGGTCCATGAACATCCCCTGTAAGTGCGGCTCTGAGCGATCGCATTACTAAGCCTTTTTTCACATTTTCTGATTTTACAACTTGCTTAATAATATTTTGTGCAACATCGGCAGTTAACCCTGACTGAGTTTCCAAAGCTGTAATAATTGCTTGCAGGAGACTTTTTACCCCTTCTTGCTGTAGCTGTTGACTGCCTTCCTCACTCAATTCTACTCCATGGGTAAAAAATACTTTGGTCATGTCTACCGCATCCACTAACCGAGTTAAACTAGCCGCAATTAAACTCGTTACCTGTTCTAACCAGGGACGTTCTCTACCCTGGGTAAAGGGATAACCAGCTTTTTCCCAGTAAGGAATTAATAAATCTGTCAACTTATCAACTGGCATACTATGGAGATATTGACTATTCAACCAGTCCAATTTATCCCAGTCAAATTTGGCACCAGCTTTATTTACCCGTTCAAAGCCAAAATCCTTAGCTGCTGATTCTAAGTTAAATATCTCTTGAGTAGAATCCACGGGTGACCATCCCAGTAAGGTCATATAATTAACCAAAGCTTCCGCAGTAAAGCCCATCTCCTGAAAATCGCAAATGGAAGTTACACCATCACGTTTGGATAATTTTCGCCCTTCTTGATTCAAAATTAAAGGAGTATGAGCAAATTCAGGAATTTTCGCGCCGAAAGCTTCATAGAGCAAAATTTGTTTAGCCGTATTGGCAATATGGTCTTCACCGCGAATGACATGACTAATTTGCATATCAATGTCATCCACTACTACCACAAAATTATATAGTGGTTGACCAGTACCATCACTAGCAGCGCGAGCAATGACCATATCACCACCCAAATCACTACCACGCCAACTCATTTTACCCCGCACTAAGTCATGCCAGACAATTTCCCGATTATCTTCTATGCGGAACCGAATGACTGAAGAACGCCCTTGAGCTTCAAATTCTGCTCTTTGTTCTGGGGTAAGATTACGGTGACGGTTATCATAGCGGGGTGCTTCTCCCCTGACTTTTTGTGCTTCCCGCAATGCGTCTAATTCTTCAGATGTGGTGTAGCAGCGATAAGCTAAACCTTGATCGAGTAATTTTTGCACTGCTTCTTTATAAAGATGGAGGCGTTGAGATTGGAAAAATGGTCCTTCATCCCAGTTTAATCCTAGCCAGCGTAGTCCAGCGAGAATATTATCTGTGTATTCTGGACGCGATCGCTCTAAATCTGTATCTTCAATTCTTAGAATAAACTTGCCATCATGGTGGCGGGCAAACAAATAATTAAATACAGCAGTTCTAGCTGTACCAATATGTAAGTTTCCGGTAGGACTAGGAGCTATACGGACTCTGACGGTCACAGTTGATTCTCTCTTTTATCAATCATAATTACATCTACTGATCTTAAAAGCTGTGAGCCTGTTTGCTCAACTCAATATTTTACATTCAGCATTTTAGAACGGGACTGACGGGGCTCGAACCCGCAACTTCCGCCGTGACAGGGCGGTGCTCTAACCAATTGAACTACAGTCCCTTGAGTTGCACTTTATTTAATATGCCACATCTTTCTATCATTGTCAAGTAGGTTGAGAAAAATTTTTTTCCCTTGGGTGCAACTCTCTAGAATAAAGAATGAACATCCTGCTAGGCAAGGATTTTGTTTCTCACATCTGTCTTAGCAACAAAGCTTTTACATACTTAAAATTACGTTTGCAAGTGGTTTATTATTTTTTCTTGGATTTGCTTGTATTGCTCTTTTAACCAGTTTTTACTGATGGTAGATTGACCAGAGGGGGTGATGTTTTGGCTTTGTTGTATCCAGCTTTTCAGGTTTTGTGTTTGTGGAGGAGCGATCATGATACTAAACTTATTAGTGCAGTGATGAGGAGGGTTTAGGCTGAAAAACAGCAAAGAATAGCTTTCAGTTTCCGCCAATGTCCATACCAATTTGAGATTTTGGGCATTTTTCATATCTAAATAGCATGGTAGCCATTTAGGAGTGAGATCCTGATCATAAAGTAATGTAATCCATAACAACATCGGATGGGGATGTGTAATAAAAATAAAGCGTGTATAGCGAGTTGTATAGGCATAGGTTTCAATTTCTGATTGTGGCAACATTAACCATAAAGAAGCCCTATATGTTGTTTCTTCTTTAATCAGTTGTGGAAAAACAATTTCTTGAAAGGGTTTACTTTGAGGCCAAATGAATTTTTCTTCAGGTCGAGGGATTATTTGTGGTACTTCAGGGTTTCTCCCAATCGGATTTAATGATAAGTGATATGTTTGTGCTATTTTATCCAAAATCTGGAGAATTTTAGCCATATTTTGGGGACGTTGATCTGGCTTTTTTGCTAAACAATTTATAATTAAATCATTTAGCTCCTTGGGAATTTTTAAACTGGGATTAACATCAAGAATATTTTTGGGCTTTTCAAATAAATGGATTCGATACTAAGCACCAAATACGTTTGTTTCTTGTTGCCAAGGTTTTTTTCCCGTTAGCATTTCAAACATCATCACACCCAGACTATAAATATCTGAGCGACTATCTAAATTACCGCCATCTAATTGTTCAGGAGAACAATATGGTAAAGTGCCGTGAAAACCTTTGCTGGTAGTTATTTCTACTGAATTACCAAGGAATTTAGCAATCCCAAAATCCAAAATTTTAGCTAATTTACCCAAGATAGGATCTGGAATCACAATAATATTGGCTGGTTTAATATCTCTATGTACCAATGGATGGATTTTGCCATCAATTTTCACACCTTGATGAGCAGATTGTAAACCTAAACAAATTTGTCGAGATAAATTCAGAAATAGTGGTAATGGGAGGGGAATTAATTCTTTTAAACTTTTTCCAGATAAATATTCCATGACATAATATGGATTTCCATAAGTGGTAACACCATAATCATAAGCACGGACAATATGAATACTTTTTTGGCTTAAAGCTGCACTCAAAAGAGCTTCACGATTAAAGCTGTCTTGGATTTGAGGAGCAGTAACAGTTTGGGATAAAAACTTAATGGCAACTGGTGTTCCTCCTAGCAACATATCCTCTGCTAGAAATACCTCACCCATTCCACCTCTGTCAATTAATCTCTTGATTTGATAACGGTTGTCCACCAACTCCTGATTTAGTCGAGCTTGGTATGGGCTATTGTTCACTTTGATAACCTCGAACTTCAAGATCCCTAAATATGCCAGAATAGAGTAATATAGCAGGATTCAAAAGCCAAAATTCAGAATTAAAACTTTCTTATTCAGGAAGTTTCCTAATCAGTATGTTTTACAGGGTTACTATCAGGTTTATTGGACAATACTAAATCTAAATTTAATGGGAAGTCCGTTTTAACAAACAATCAAACATTTTATCTATCCATAATTTTACATAACCTTTAAATTTTTTACCATCTTTAACTAAATTGCTGGTTATTTGTAATTTAATTTTGTCATACTCAGTTTTCAGTAATTTTTTAGCTTCTTGGGTAGAAATATTTCTATTTTCTAAGTGACTCTTATTGAGACAGTCAGCTAAATATTGACGTTGTGATCCACTTAAGGTTAAAGTCATAACTTTAGGTGGATTATTAGGATTGTCTAAGGTAAAAAACAACAGATGATAATAGCCTGTACGCTCTAATGATTTGACTATTTTTTGTCCAGTTTCATCTTGTATATCTAAATAATTGCACAGCCATCTAGTCAGAGAAGATTCTTCATCATATAGCATAGTTACCCACAATATCATGGGGTATATTTCTATTTGGCTAATAAATTCAGTATGATGTTTTTTATTGATAAATTTATCAATTTCCGTTTGGGGCAACATAGCCCAAAAAGTAGGTATAATGCCTTCTTGTGTATATAAAAGACGAGGAAATGCAATTAAAGAATTGGGTTTATTTTTAGGCCATTTTTTTTGTAAACACTCTTTTTCTGTAACTGATGTTACTGGAATGAGTTCTACTACTGATGTAGGCACAAAATCAGGTTTATTAGGTTGATAGTTGTTCTTTAATTGAACTTTTTTATGTAATTGTTTTTTGATATCCTCTAAATTATCTAGTATTTCTAGGATGCTTTGTGGTCTTTTTTCTGGTTCTTTTGCTAAACAACGGATGATTAATTTTTCTAATGGATAGGGAACTTCAAGTTGAGGATTGACCTCTTTTAATGCTGGTGGAGTTTGAAAATGATGAAGTTGATACCAAGTTCCAAAAGATTTACTGGTATTATGGAAGGGATGCTTGCCCGTGAGCATTTCAAACATTAAAATTCCTAAGCTATAAATATCAGAACGGGAATCTATAATTTTTTTTCCTTCCATGTGTTCTGGAGATGAGTAGGGTAAACTACCAACAAAAGATTCTGTTAGTGTCATCCCACTAGTCTCTGTTAAAAATTTAGCTATACCAAAATCGAGAATTTTTACCATTTCTGATTTTAGGCCAGTTTCATTAATAAATATATTTTCTGGTTTGATGTCTCTGTGGACTATGGGATAAATTTTACCTTTGAGGTAAACACCTTGATGGGCGCAATGGAGTCCTAAACATATTTGCTCACAAATTTCTAAAAATATTGGTAAATTGAGATAATTTTTTTTAATAATTAAATTTAATGGTCTACCGCGCAGATATTCCATGACATAAAAGGGAATTTTATTTTCAGTTACACCATAACTTAATAAGCGAACAATATTTTTGCTTTTTTTACCTAGTTGGGCGCTTACAAAAATTTCTCTGCCAAAACGTTCGGCTACTTGCCGATTAGTAAGACGCAATGTGAGAATTTTGACCGCAACTAGCATACATCCTTTAGAAACATCTTCGGCTAGATAAACTTTACCCATTCCTCCTTGTCCGAGTAACTGTCTGATTAAATATCGGTTATTTAATAGTTTGTCAATGAAAATGTCTGATTTGCTTGTTTTGCTATTCATGGTTCAATTTTTTTAGCTACTAGAAAATGTCACTAAGCTTATTAATAAATAGTCTGCTAAAATTCTCAGGATAATTATGATCAAAAAATATGGTTTATGTTTGATAACTAAAGATACTTATGCTAGTTTCGCTAAGTAGTCAATAGATAATAGGATTACACCATGTTCAAACATAGGTTCTTAAAAATCAAATAGGATACTTGTACCAGAATTCAGAAGTCAGGGGTAAAGCTGGCTTTGTGTAAAGGTGTAAATTTAGAGTTTGTACCTGATTTATCTGCAATCTGCTGTATATAAAATCCAATAATTATGGATTCTCAACCATGAGTTCCCAATATATAGAAATCTGGAATGATTTATGAAAAATATTAGTTATTACTTATGGTATGAGTATGACCCACCCTATATAGTTCAAAAATCAAATAGGATTGCTATATGGTAGATTTTAAGTTGTTATGACTGTAGTTTGCACACTGAAGAATAAAGAAAGTCAAAAACAGTAATATTTTTGTTCTATCTGATTTTGATGATGACTTTTACTCTCCATCTCCCTAATAATTTTGATATCACACCTGTATTTATTAACAGATCAAGAAATATGTAGGCATTAAACTATCAGTAGGATACAGTGTGATATTGGGTTATGACCAAGTATGGCAACTGCTTTTGGACAGTCGGCTTTTTAACAAATCACATTTGATAAGTGCATGAACAAAATTAATTACACAATGCCATTACGAATGGGAGGAAGTGAAATGGTGCAATCACTGGGGTTGAGATTGCCTCACTTCGCTCGTAATGACTGTAAATATTTTTGTCCAACTACTTAATCTACTGTTTTATCAAAAATTCTAACTCGGTAGCTCAGTGAATTCTTACAAAAATGTACATATAGGATATCACATCACACTTCATAAGTATGATGTCAACGGTTAAAAATGCAAGGAAAATTGATGTTCTATATTATATATAGCCGTAGCCAGGATGATTAGGATATGATTGATGTTTGAAACCTAATCATAGCAAGGTTTTTACTATTACCTTTTGCGTCTTGGCTCTTGCCTTATGCTATACGTAAATATGCGGTAATGAAGCAATCCTGATGATTATAGCACTTACGCATTTTAAGGAAACCTGGGGGTTTAAGATTGCTTCCTTGTGTCGCAATGAGAGTATTTGAAGTAGGTTTTGCGTAAGTGCAAGATTATTGAGCGTTCGGTATTCTCAGGCGACGTAATAATCTAGTGAGGGGTGATTCTATTTTTAGTTTAAAAGCTAGAATTTGGGTTTGTTGTGATCTGTTGAAATTATTATCGCTGATGAGAATTAATGATGGTTCTCCGTTGGGTAGTTTTGCACCCAAGGTTAAACCTTCAATATTATCCAATGATACATCTAAGGTTCGCAAATCTAGGAGGAGTTTTTTCTTTACGGGCTTAATTTTACTGATATCTTCTTTGGCAATGCTATCAAGATTACGAATATTGGTAGCATTGTCTAGATCAACCTGAAAGAGAAATACTGTAAAGCCTAAACCGGTAAAACTTCTTTCTATACTTAAAAAGTGGCCGGCGTTATCGAGGGTGAGGAGATCCGTTAAGCCACTGGCAAACTTACCAGTAGGATTAAAGAAGGGTGTAACGGGTTGTGTCTGATAAAGAACTTCCTGTTCTAGTTGCTTGGTGAATAGGTTATATTCGAGGATGCGACAGGGGCTACTAACTCCGGGTTTAGCTGCTGTACCATCTTGAATTAAGGCGTTTTCGGTGGCTGAAAACAGGTATTTTTGATTAGGTGTGATGGTGAGGCTTTCAAAGGCTAAGTTATTACGAATTCCTTTTTGCTTTTGCGGATCTGGTAAATATTTATCTGGTATGGTGAGGGTGCTAATGGTTTTCCCAGAAGCTAGGGCAAATTCTTGAATAAAGGGGTTGAGAAGTTGGTCTGTATTGCCTTCGGAAGAAACGAAGATGGTATTTTGATTGGTAAGGGCTATTCCTTCTGTGTCGGTGGTAGTGGGAGGAAATGGTTGATTGTTAGTATTTAATAATTTTGTAATTCCTACGGGGATGACATTGTTATTAGTTAATTTACCTTGGCTGAGGTCTATTTTTAAGGTGTAAAACCTTGCTGGTGCTTTTTCGCCCCGATCATCGGAAATGGCATAATATAAGTTGTTTTTAGGATCATAGGTAATGCCTGATAAGCCGCCTAGTTCGGTGTTTTGGAAAGTTAAACCGGTGGGTAGGGTTGCTTGTCCAATAAATTCTATGTTGGTGATGATGATAGAGGCGGAAGCAAAATTACTGAAGAATAGGCCAATGATGATCAGTGGCAGAGTAAAGAGTAGAATGAGGGAGAATTTGCGGAGTTTGGGAAGGCGCATAGAATTACTGTAGTATTTTCTATCACTGAAATTGGTTTATTTACCTGTAAAAAATTTGACTATCCAATCTTTGACGATGCGGGTGGCGCGACAGTCATCTTCGTTGTATTGCTGGATGGTGGCTAATAAGTTGCGATCGCCTGTTTCTAACCACTGATCATACCAGTAAATACATTTAGCTCCATTGGCTTCTTGATTACGCCATTCAAAACCGATCCATCTGGCAATGGTTTTTAAGGCATAACTATCTATGGGTAAGGCTACATTTTGAATTAGTTGCTCATATATATCTATAAAGCGATTCAAAACAGGATGAATATGGGAATATGGTGTGCGATATAGTTTAGCCAATCTTTGGACTGTATCTACTTCATAAGCACAAAAATGATAAATTGGCGCGTGGGGATATTGATTAACTAAATTGAGAAATTGTTGCCAAATAAATCGTTCTTGTTCTGGTGTTTCAGCTAAAAAAGAATAAAATTCTTCAATATTGGCGACTCTATCTACAACTAACACCCCTAAAAGATAATTTAAGTTTAAATCTGGCTGGGCTTCGATATCAAAATAAAGTTCAATGGGGGCTGTAAATGTCAGATATTCAGCAGATAGGAAATTAGATAAAATTAATGGTTTTTGGCTAAATACAGCTTGAGCTTGAATCACTAATTTACCAGCAATATTACTATCAAATCCCGTAAGATTTTCTAGATTACTGGGATGGGTTTGTACCAAGGTTTCTAAACTATTAATAGCAAGGTTTTGGAGTTGGGTGTAACGGATGGGTGTGACACCTGGTAACAGAGAAAGGTGTTGCTGTGATTTTGCTGTCTCATAACAAGAATTATACCAGGGACAAAGATTACATTTTTGGCGAGAAATAAAAAGTTCCGGTGCTGTATCTGATTCAATAACTTGAATATATTCCTCTAAAATATCTAACATTTGTGGTGTAAATTTATCTAAATCTACTACATAAGTTTTATCTTTATTCCTTAATATCAAACCCGCCTTATTCAGAATCACATTCTGAACTGCGGCTAAAACATGAGCATGAAAAGCAATAATTACTTGATATTCTTGTTTTGGACGTTTACCTAATTCAATATTTACTGGTACATAATTCCAGTTACCAAAGCAGGATATTCCTGGTTGTTTAACGAGTAAATCGGGACGACTTAGTAAGGTATATTGATCGCAATACTTAGTTAAAAGTACGCCATGATGAATATAAGTTACACCGCGCTGCATCAATTCTAAAGTTGCTGCTGCTCCTGCTAACCAATCACCCGCAGGATAATTGGGTTCATAGTAACCTAATTTGCTAATTATGCGCTGATGATGAATACTTTTATCCTGTTGTACCTTCAGCACTAACTCGTTAGGAGTTTCTCGCTGACGGTAATCTGCATGAACATCTAAAAAAGATCGTCGTTGACAACGTTGAAATTGTAGTAAAGCTTGAGCATTAATTAACATCCTTTTTGGGAAAGAGGTAATAGGTGACAGGTGACAGAATAAAAAGTCGGTTGAAATCTAAGTATAAAATCATTCACGTTTATCTTTATCCATCCGCGTTTAATTGTTTCGGGAATAATTAATGTATTTTCCATGACTAAAGTAAAAAACAGCAAAGCCAAAAAATCAGCTTTGCTAAAACTAACCCATGATGATTATCGGTTAGCTAAGAACTGAATTGTTCAGAAAAAAACTTTAATTCTCGTTGTGATTTTTCATGTTCTACAACAAACACATTGGAATAAAGATTAGCTATTACTTGTTTACCTTGTTGAGTCAAAGATAGATAACCCAAACCATCTGTAATATAAGGATAAACACTATTCCAATAAAACTTGGCGTAGTTTTTACGCAAATCTCCAGGATTTTGATATCCTAATATTTTGGTTACGCCTGTTTCTTCAAACTCATAGTATAAACTGGTAATCTTTTTTAAATAACGTGGGTCACTGAGTTGACCAATTAAATCAGCAGCACGAACTAAACCTGCAAAATTCTGGGAATCGTGATGATCTTCTACTGTAGGTACAGGGAATCTAGTTAATTCAATATTACTCTTAATGACTTCTGCATCAATGAGAGGATGTCCACCAAACCGTTCTTGAATAAACAGTTTAGCTCTATCTACGTGGTAGGGAGTCAGACTAGCATCGGAAGCACCATAGGGAAGTGAAATCATCCCGCCATCTTGACCAGTAGCATATAACCCTTCTGTTTCTTGATCTTGACGACAAACTCCTTTGACATAACCAATATCATGACACAGTAGGGAGATAATAAAATGCAGCCAATCTTCACAAGCAACACCACCTTCCCGGATCTGCTTACCGCGCAAAATTTCTTGCCCGACTAGGGTAACAAGGACAGAATGTTCAACGTTATGGTATAAAGCATCACTATTAGCAATGTTCTCCAAGGCCATGTGACCAGCCCAGGCGATGATATCTTGATAGTTAGTGTTTAAACCGCCATAGGTGCGTCGGTATCCCTCTCGAACTTGACTGACAAAAGCATCAATTATAATTTCAGTGGTGTTGAACATAGGGCATTCTCAAACTATGTGTTTAATATATTCCTGGTTTTTTGTTAACACTGTAAAAACATGAATATTTATTAACGGTGATATGTACTCGACCATTATAAACACTTGTTTTCCTAGCTTACATGATTTTCTCAAGTTTTGTCTAATTTAAGCGAACTCACCCCAATAGTCAGAACTAATTCGTAATTTTTGATCAGGGTTGTTTATTATTGGCTAATTTATGATATAATACTAAGGTGCGCGGGTGTAATTCAGTAGACCTGTCCGAAAATTAAAAAGGCTGTCTGTGTCGGGCTTTGAGGATGTTTTCATGTGAGCCAGACTTGACGTAATCATGAGGGCTAGAGATAGTTACTGTTAGTATAGCCCGGAAAAAATGCCGATGGTTATTTC
>JBJTUF010000194.1:0-19278 GCA_046080565.1 Cuspidothrix sp.
TTGTCAATTCGTAATAATCGTTAAAATTGTTTTATCTTAATGTGTCGAATTTACCTTCATACTGGTGTTTCAGGACAAAAATGAATCTTACGGTTAAAGATTGTGCGATCGCATCCTTAAAAATAGCGTTTTCCACCTCAATTTTGATAGATATTTTAGGTATTACTGCTCATTGACAAATAATCAATAACCTTAACTTGTCACTAATGGTAGGTGACAGGTGACAGGTGACAAAAGGGAATAGGGTATCTTCTCGTTCCCATACTCTGTATGGGAATGAATTCTAGAAGGCTCTGCCTTCAATGATAATGATAGCAGAGGCAGAGCCTCTGTGAGAGCATTCCCAGTCGGAGACTGGGAACGAGATAAGGAGATACCTCCTACCTTCTGACTCCTACCTTCTGCCTTCTGCCTTCGTTATTTGATGTCGTAACCAAATAAGTTAGGATCAACTTCTCCTAGTTGTAGGTCGGCTAAACCATATTCAGCCCAGCGTTTATCTACTATGGCGGCAATATCGGGATCTGATTTTAATGGTTCGCCCCATTGATGTTCTGTTTCTGGGGGAATTTTGGTAGTTGCATCTATGCCCATTCTCCCTCCTAAACCGAGTTTTTCACTGGCAAAATCTAAGGTGTCAAAGGGAGTATTTGGTAATATAAATACGTCTCTTGTGGGGTCAACTTTAGAACTAATTGCCCAGACGATTTGACGAGGATCACGAACATTGATGTCTTTATCTACCACAATCACAAATTTAGTATAGGTGAATTGTGGTAGGGCGCTCCAAAATGCTAAGGCTGCCCTTCTGGCTTGTCCGGGATAGGCTTTATCTATGGAAATAATTGCGGCTTTGTAGCTGAGTGCTTCCATGGGCAGGAAGAAATCAACAATTTCGGATACTTGTTGGCGTAAAATGGGGGTGTAGATGCGGTTGAGTGCGATCGCCATCATCGCTTCTTCTTTAGGTGGCAAACCGCTAAATGTGGTCATATAGATGGGGTCTTTGCGGTGGGTCATGCACTGAAACCTCACCAGAGGGGAGTCTTCTACGCCGCCATAATATCCCATGTGGTCGCCAAAGGGGCCATCTGGTAAAACTTCCCCTGGGGTAATTGTTCCTTCTAAGACTATTTCTGAGTCGGCGGGAACTTCTAAATCTACGGTTTTACATTTGGCTAAGTTGACACCAGAACCGCCATATAATCCGGCAAATAACCATTCTGACAGGTCTACAGGAATGGGTGTGGCGGCGGCCATGATAATTAAAGGATCAACTCCCAGAGCGATCGCTATTTCTAATTTCTTACCACGTTCTGCGGCTTTGCGTAAATGTCTTGCACCACCCCGCACTGATAACCAGTGTACGGTCATGGTGTTGTGTGATTGCAGTTGCAAGCGATACACGCCAACATTGGGAATGCCCGTCTCACAATCTTTAGTAATTACTAATCCCAGGGTAATAATCTTCCCCGCATCTCCCGGATAAGGACGTATTAAAGGTAAGTTATTTAAGTCTAAATCATTGCCTTCTATGACCACCTGTTGACAAGCGGGGAAAAAGTCTTTCCCTGGTTTGGCTTTAACCACATCAAACAAGACTTTACCAAAATCTATGGCTTGGGAAATCTTTTTCGGTGGTTTGGGTTGCTGAAGCATACTCAGTTTTTTACCCAAGGTTTCCAACTCCTCTGGGCGTTCCATATTCATCGCCCAGCATATCCTTTCCACCGTTCCCATTAAATTTACCGCCACGGGGAAAGATGCACCTTTAACATTTTCAAACAGCAAGCCCGGTCCACCTTGTCGCAGCATCCGGTTAGAAATCTCTGCAATTTCCATATCGGGATCAACTAAAGCAGAAATCCGCTTTAATTGTCCTCTTTCTTCTAGAATTTTAATAAATCCCCGTAAGTCTCTGGCCATTTTTGCTAAAAATTAAGAACTGTAAAGCTATTTCTCATCTTAGCCTTGAAGACTGGAAAAATCAGTGCTATCATTGCCGGGCGCGTCTTAATTACCATAAGAACCTATAATTGCAATTATAGCTGTAGCCAGGATAATGAGGACATTATGAATCCTTGAAACCTATACATAGCAAGAGTTTTTCTCCTGCATCCTGCTATAAAGGTAAAGTTACCCCAAATTTACCAAAAAAATTAAGGACGAGTATTAAACCCGTCCCTCTACTGATTGCCATGAACCTTGGATTGCTTGGTTTTGGCTATTTTTTATCAAAGGCGACACCCGGATTTGAACCGGGGGATAAAGGTTTTGCAGACCTCTGCCTTACCACTTGGCTATGTCGCCACACTCACAATTACTTATTGTAGCACCTTTTTTTCTAAATTGCACCCCTTGGGAAAAAATTTTTTGGTAATGGGTAATGGGTAATTGGTAATTGGTAATTGGGTTATTAACTTCCCATACTCCCTATTCCCTATTCCCTCTTAACTGTCACCTGTCACCTGTCACCTATTCAGGACAATTTCACCTCATCGGCAAAGTTACCCCAACGGACAAAGTGGAATGGACCGGCGACAGAACCCCAAATATGCTGATCTGTTTCGGGATCTCTGCCTCGATCACGGCTGATGAATTTTTCGCCATCAATTTCAAAATCACTGTCTAGGTAGGTTGTTTGTCCTTTGCGGACGACGATACAACCTTTACCTGGTTCAACTGTGCCTTTAAAGCATTTGCCCGTCCATTCTACAATCATGTTACAACCGCAGAGTTTTTCTAGGCGATCGCTTGTTAAAGTCTGCAATCTTTCTATTTCACGGGATGCACCGTAAAAGTCCTTTTCATCTTTGACGGTGTAGTTTTCAATGACAATCTTGCCATCCTCGATTACCAACTTCAATACCCGCACCCGATAGGGATCTTTGAGATCATAATCATACGCCTGTTCTACAAAAAAACTCACCGCAGACAGCAGAGAATAGGGCAAGGGACGCATACATACACGAATATGGGCATAAAAAGCCGGATTTTCAAACACTTGGGCTTGATTACTAAAATCAGCCGCCATCCACTGCGCTAAAGTGGCAATATCTGTAGAATGAGTCATAGGAATTTGGGATTTTTCTAGTCAATAGCCTGGACACACTATAGCAGGTCACAGGTGACAGAATTGAGAATATTTTGGTGTCACAAAATCCAAAATCCCATTAACCGAACCGTCCAGAGACATAGTCATGGGTGCGGCTATCAAGAGGGTTACGGAAAATTTGGCTTGTGTCGCCAAATTCCACCATTTGACCAATGCGGCTTTCATCTGTGCTAAAGAATGCCGTAAAATCAGACACACGGGTGGCTTGCTGCATATTGTGGGTGACAATCACAATTGTAAATTCTGTGCGCAGCTTATGAATTAATTCTTCTACTTTCATGGTTGCGATGGGATCAAGGGCTGAACAAGGTTCATCCATTAATAAGACTTTAGGTTTAACGGCTAAAGCTCTGGCTATACATAAGCGCTGTTGTTGTCCACCGGAAAGACCTAAAGCCGATTGGTGAAATTTATCTTTTACTTCATCCCACAGTGCTGCACCTTTGAGGGCAGATTCAACAATTTCATCTAATTCTACTCTGGAACATCTGCCAGCGATTTTTACACCATAAGCGACATTTTCATAAATACTCATGGGAAAAGGATTTGGTTTTTGAAATACCATGCCAATTTCCCGCCGCAGACGATTGATATTAATGCGAGGATCGTAAATATTTTGACCAAAAAATTCTATTTTACCTTCTACCTTGACTTTTCCTTCTAATTCGCTAATGCGATTAATGGTTTTAATAAATGTAGATTTCCCACAACCACTCGGACCAATTAAAGCCGTGACTTTATTTTTATAGATATCTAATGATATACCTTCAATAGCTTTGTAATTGCCGTAGTAAAAGCTGAGATTTTTGACTTTGATTGCAGTAGTTAGGTTACTCATGATTGACTAAAGATAAAAAGGAAAATTGTAGTAGGGGCGAAGGGCCGATCGCCCGTTCAGAATAAATAAGAAAAAAGGAACTTATTTTTTCTTGGCAATAAGACGGGAGAACACACTAAAAAACAATACTATAGTCAGCAGAATTATGGCAGTAGTCCAAACCAATTTATTTACTTCTGGGTCAGGATTGTTGTAAAGATTAAAAATTAATACTGGTAAAGAAGCAGTGGGACTTAATAAACTATCTGACCAATTTTGACTAAATAAGGCGGTAAACAGTAAAGGTGCGGTTTCACCTGATGCACGGGCTATAGCTAAGGAAATACCAGTAGTAATTCCGGGAATAGCCGCACTAACAATAACACGAAAAGTAGTTTGGAAGCGAGTACCCCCTAAAGCTGCTGATGCTAGACGTTGGGGAACGGGGATTAGCTTTAGTGCTTCCTCCGTTGTTAAAGTTATTACTGGTAGCATAATTACAGATAGGGCAAAACCACCAGCGATCGCACTAAACTCTTTTGTGACTAAAACTACTACGCCATAAGCAAACATCCCAACTACAATGGAAGGAACACCTGTGAGAATAGTAGCAATAAAGCGGACATATTGAGTTAAGGGGTTGGTTCGACTAAATTCTGCTAAAAAAATGCCTGTAATCACTCCTACAGGAATACTAAGTAACGCCCCAATACTGACCATAATTATAGTCCCCAGAATAGCATTAGCAAAGCCATTTTCAATCAAGGGACTAAATAACATCTCTAGTTTAAAACCAGTAATTCCTCGTGAGAGAATTTCCCATAATATAGATAATAATGGCAGTAGTGCTAAAACACTTAAACTGAAGGCAAGGCCATTCATTAAATATGTAAACAGTTGCCTAGTAATGGGTAAAGAGCGACATAAATCAGCCGCGATTGATTGGTCTATTTCTGAATTTGAATAGTCACGCATATTAGTTTTTAGATTTTGAATTTTTGATTACCTATTCTTTTTGCCAACCCACTGCACCAAAACCACAGCCGCAATATTGATACCTAGAGTTAAGGCAAATAAAATTAAGCCTAAATAACTTAATGAACCAATATGTAATCCTGGTTCAGCTTCAGCAAATTCATTTGCTAAAATGGCGGGAATAGTATAAGCTGGATTGAGTAAAGATAGACTAATTTGGGCAAAGTTACCAATTACCATAGTTACTGCCATTGTTTCCCCTAAAGCTCGCCCTAGAGATAACATAGCCGCGCTGACAATACCAGAAAAAGCTGCTGGTAATAAAACTCGAAATACAGTTTCCCAACGAGTTCCTCCTAAAGCCATAGAACTGCTACGTAACTCTTTAGGAATAGCTAATAATACATCACGAGAAATAGCAGCCATAGATGGCAAAATCATAATTGACAGAATAATTCCGGCGGTTAACATATTGTTTCCCACTGGGTCGGGGGTATTAAATATTGGTATAAATCCCAAATTATTACCTAACCACTTTTCCCAAGGTTCAAGAATAGGAATAAAGATAAAAATTCCCCATAAACCAATAATCACACTGGGAATGGCAGCAATTAATTCTACAACAAAAGCGATAGTAGTTTTAACCGGATTTGGTAAAAAATCTTCACTTGTGACTAATGCCACAGATAGACCTACAGGAATAGCAAGACAAATAGCGATCGCACTACTAACTAAAGTTCCATAAATATAAGGTAACGCCCCAAAAAGTTGATTACCTGTATCCCAATCTTGACTTAACAAAAAACCTAATCTAAATTGACTAATTGCTGGTTGTGCTTCTTTAAAAATCACCCAAGTCATCATTAACAAAATACTGACAGTCAACCCAGCAAAAAGATAAACTAACCATGTAAATCCTTTATCAAATACAAAAGTAATTCCACCTGTAGAAGTTAAATCAAGATTCACACCTTCTGAAGGTTTGGAATTGTTATCTTGTGGTTGCGATCCAAATATATTACCCATGATCAACACAAAAAATATTAAATCTCATTCACAGTAGATAACAACCTATGTAGAGACGTTCCATGGAACATCTCTACAACAATATTCAATTAATCGTCCAGATAGGAAAAATTATTTCACTGAACTATTAACTGTTTGTAAAACTCGATTAACAACATCAGCAGGGATCTTTGTATAGTTGAGGTCATCATTAAATTGTTGACCATCTCTGAGAACCCAGTTAATCCATTTTCTAACTGCCTCAGCTTTAGCAGGAGTAGGATACTTTCTATAAACCATCATCCAAGTTAAACCCACAATAGGATAACCTTGTCCTGGATCTCCCACAAAAACACGGTAGTTATCTGGGAATTTCACTGTTGATAAAGCTGCGTTAGCTGCTGCTAAAGAAGGAGCAAGAAATTCACCTTTTCTGTTTTGGATTTCTGCTGATCTGAGCTTATTTTTAGTAGCATAATCATATTCAACATAACCAATAGCTCCAGGAGTCCGAGCTACTAAAGCTGCTACTCCAGGATTTCCCTTACCTCTGAGAGCATTTGGTAAAGTCCATTTGGGTGCAGTATTTGCCCCAATTCTCCCTCTAAAATAGGGATCAATAGAACTTAAATGATTGGTAAAAATGAATGTTGTTCCACTACCATCAGCGCGAACTACAAATTTAATGGGTTGGTTAGGAAGATTCACACCAGGGTTATCTGCTCTAATTTGTGCATCATTCCAGTTAGAAATTTTCCCAGAGAAAATTGCGGGTAATGTCTTCCGAGATAATCTCAGTCTGTTAATACCAGGCAAGTTGTAAACAACGGAAACAGCACCACCAGCAGTGGGGACTAAAATCACACCATTCTTAACTTTAGCGATTTCATCATCTTTCATCGCTGCATCACTAGCACCAAAGTCAACAGTTCCATTGATGGTTTGACGAATACCGCCACCGCTTCCAATGGCTTGATAATTGACTTTTAACTCAGGGTGTTTTTTCCTGACTTCACGGGCATAACGTTCGTAAAGGGGAGCAGGAAAGGTTGCTCCAGCACCGTTTAAAGTTTGAGCTTGGGCGATCGCTCCTAAAACCGGACTCAATGCAAAAGCCCCAGTCATAACCGAAGTGGCAACAACACGATTCAAAATGGTGGAGAAAAAAGCCATACTGCCTCTTAAGTGTTAAGGAATGGAATACTTACATGGGGAATTACATCCTTCCATAAGGGTGATTGCTGATGGTTAACAATAAATTAATAACAAGTAAAAATAAAATTAAACTATGTTTAAATTTATGAAGATAAATTAAGAACTAATGGTTGACTGTTGACTGTTGACGGTTGACTGTTGTACGGGCGAACGGCGGTTCGATCCTACTGCCTCTTGCCTCTTGCCTCTTGCCTCTTGCCTCTTGCCTCTTCCCTCTTATAAAAATATCCCAGCAGAACCTTATCCAATATAGAATCTGCTAGGAATAATTGATGCCATGTTTAAACAGATTAGCCTTGAATTATATAAGCATAAATAGTTGCTTATTACCAACTAGAATAAACAAAGAAGGTGTATAAATTGGTTAAGATAAGTGATGTAATAGATTAACTTGTGATTAAAATAAAACTTGCTGACTACTAATAAATGTGTTGTTTTGGAGAGCAATTCCCATCTTAGCCAGGATTAGTAGTTAGATCATGCTGACATTTTAGTAATGTGAAATAATTGTCATTTCTAGATTCTTGGTGTTTACAGCAGCCTGGATAGTGACAAAATAAGTGATTGAAGAGAATTCTTATGGCGCTGATAGTTCAGAAATACGGTGGTACATCTGTTGGTTCGGTCGAACGCATTCAAGCTGTTGCCCAAAGAGTTGCAACAACTGTACAAGCAGGAAATTCTGTAGTAGTGGTGGTTTCCGCCATGGGAAAAACCACAGATGGGTTAGTGAAACTAGCTAATGATATTTCTAAAAGCCCCAGCCGGCGGGAAATGGATATGCTGCTTTCCACGGGAGAGCAAGTCACCATTGCTTTATTAAGTATGGCATTACAGGAAATTGGCCAATCAGCGATTTCCATGACTGGCGCTCAGGTAGGCATTGTTACGGAAGCCGAACATACCCGCGCTCGGATTTTACATATCGAAACAGAGCGCTTGATGCGGCAGATTAATCAAGGTAAAGTGGTTGTAGTTGCCGGCTTCCAAGGAATTAGCAGCACTGAAGAACTAGAAATCACGACTTTAGGACGTGGTGGTTCAGATACTTCCGCCGTGGCTTTAGCCGCCGCTATCAGTGCCGATTTCTGTGAAATTTATACCGACGTACCAGGTATTTTAACTACAGATCCGCGCCTAGTTCCCGAAGCCCAATTAATGACAGAAATTACCAGTGATGAAATGCTGGAATTGGCTAGCTTAGGAGCGAAAGTATTACATCCCAGGGCGGTGGAAATTGCCCGTAATTATGGTGTTCCCTTAGTAGTGCGTTCTAGTTGGACAGATCAACCGGGAACTTGGGTGACAACACCGCAAAAACAAGATCGGCCGTTGGTAAATTTAGAATTAGCCCGCCCTGTGGATGCGGTAGAATTTGATATGCAACAGGCTAAGGTGGCTTTGTTGCGTGTTCCTGATAGACCTGGGGTAGCAGCCCAATTATTTGGGGAAATTGCTCAACAAGATGTTGATGTGGACTTAATTATTCAGTCCATTCATGAAGGTAATAGTAACGATATTGCTTTTACAGTAAATACATCAATATTAAAACGGGCAGAGTCAGTATCATCAGCTATAGCACCAGCCTTGAGAAAAAATCATGATTCTGATGAAGCGGAAGTATTAGTAGATAAAGATAATGCTAAGGTGAGTATTGTAGGGGCGGGAATGATTGGCCGTCCAGGGGTAGCAGCGCAGATGTTTCAAACATTGGCCTCTGCTGGTGTGAATATTCAGATGATTTCTACCAGTGAAGTTAAGGTCAGTTGTGTAGTTGATGCCGCAGATTGCGATCGCGCTATAGCAGCCCTGTGTAATACCTTTGAAATTAACTATTCCTCAACTACCTTAGCTACAGCTAATACTAAATCTCCGGCAGTGCGAGGTGTCGCTTTAGACATGAACCAAGCCCGGATCGCCATTCGCCAATTACCAAACCGTCCCGGGATAGCAGCAAAATTATTCGGATTTTTAGCTGAATCTAATATTAGCGTGGATATGATTATTCAATCCCAACGTTGTCGCATAGTTAATGGTGTTCCCCATCGGGATATTGCCTTTACGGTTGCTCGCATGGATGCAGAAAACGCTCAACAAAAATTACAACAAGCTGCCCAAGAGTTTGGTTGGGGTGAAGTTATCTTAGATAGTGCGATCGCTAAAGTAAGTATAGTCGGTTCAGGAATGCTAGGACAACCCGGTATTGCAGCTAAAATGTTTACAGCTTTAGCTCAAAATCACATTAACATTCAAATGATTGCCACATCAGAAATTAAAATTAGTTGTGTTGTATCACAGGATGAAGGCATTAAAGCTTTGCAAGTTATTCATACAGCTTTTGAATTAGCTGGAACTGAAAAATTTGTTGTCCCGGCGTGAAGACACTAGGCGACAAGGGACTAGAGGAACAGGAAGCAGGGGAAAAATGTCTCACAGCTTATCAAACTTTATTTTTTTAATCATTGCAGCACTCGGATAAATTTTCAGATGTTATAGTTTTTGGGAGTGGTTAAGATTAGGACTGGACTTACGCAAAACCTATTTCAAATACTGTCATTGCGACGCAAGGAAGTAATCTCAAACCCCTACATTTAGTTAGAATGCGTAAATCCTATAGGAAAAAGCTTCTTTTGGATCTATCATTCCCGGAATTGTTGCTTTGATGATCTTTGCTACTTCCCTCACTCAACTAAGTAAGTCGGCTTAAAAAATCGAGATATGTTACAAAATGTAAAATTACTCAAAGTCTCTTGCCTTGCCTCAAGGATAAATTGCAACGCCTATCTACTTAGATTCAGATTAGGCTGATCGAGTTTATGCTACTTATGGGGTAATTTATATCCTTTTATTGCTGGAGTATAGACAATGATTACTTGGATTTATCAGACTATATTAGTCAGTTTTTCCTTGATTATTGCGATCGCATCTTTACTATAGGTATGACAGCAATGAAAGCATCTGGTGTGATCATGTATTACAACCCCTGGAGTGTTGCTTTATCTTTATTTATAGTAATTGGTGCTGCTTACATTTCCCTATCATTCCTCTTTGGCTTGAGAAGATATCAAACAACAAATTCTCAATGGCTAAAACTAATCAGTGCATTAGTTCTGGGTAATGGGATTTGTCTAATGCACTATATAGAAATGTGGGTTACGTCTTTTGTCCAAATTTCAGGATCTATAGTTAATAATAACAACGCGCTAAACTCTTGGTTAGCAATTGAAGTTATTATTATAACTGTTTTTATTTTTATTTGTACTTTAATTACTTCCTTATTGCATCATGAATATAAAGCTAAATTACAAGAGCAAAAAGCATTAGAAATCAGTGAATCTCGATTTGCTTTAGCTTTAGCTGGAGCAGATGTAGGGATTTGGGATTGGGAAGTTAACAGCAACAAAATATATCTTTCTCCTAGATGTAAAAGTATCTTAGGATATGAAGATCATGAATTCCCTAATACTATAGAAACTTGGTATCAAAGAATTCATTCAGAAGATAAAGACAAAGTAAAGTCCTTATTACAGGACCATCTAGAAAATAGAACTCCTGTTTATGAAGTAGAATTTCGCGCTCAACATAAAGATGGTTCATATAGATGGATTTTTACTAAGGGTTCATCTTTACGAAATGAATTAGGTATACCTTATCGTATGAGCGGTTCTCATGCAGATATTACCAAAAATAAACATTTAGAACAAAAATTACAAGAATCTGAGCGGTTTTTACATAATATTATTGAAAATATTCCCTTAGCATTAAATGTGCAAGATGTGAAAAATGACTATAAATTTGTGATTTGGAATCGCACCTGTGAACATATATTTGGTTTAAAAAGTACAGACACCCTTGGTCATAATATTCATGAATTATTAAATATACATAATAGAAATATGTTTCTTGATCCCGTTTTGGAAGCACTTGTTCCTCATCCTAAATTAGAAAACTATCAAGAAACAATTAATAACTATTTTCAGGGCAAAATGTTATTAAGAACTTTAAGAGTTATCGTTCAAAATGAAGGAAAAATTACCCATATTATTTCTATCTCCGATGACATAACTAATCGCAAACAGACAGAAGCTGCATTACAAGAAAGTGCAGAGAGGGAAAAAGCACTGACTAAAGCAATTCAGAGAATGCGACAAACCTTAGATATAAAAACTATTTTTGCAGCCACAACATCAGAACTCAGACAGGTTCTTCATTGCGATCGCGTCGTTGTCTATCGTTTTCGTCCTGACTGGAGTGGAGAATTTATCGCCGAATCAGTTGGTAATGAATGGATATCACTTTGGGAAGCACAAAATAATAACCTCAACTTACAACAAAATTGCATTGCTAATGATCGTTGTACAGTTAAAGAGTTCGATAATGCAGCAGCAAATGATATTATTGCTGATAATTTCAATTTAGTTCAGGATACTTATTTACAAACAACCCAAGGAGGTGTTTATAATCAAGGTATTAGTTATCGTGCTATAGAAGATATCTATGCAGCTAACTTTGAAACTTGTTATATTCAACTTTTAGAACAGTTTCAAGCTAGAGCATATATTATTGTACCGATTCTTTATAGTAATAAACTCTGGGGATTATTAGCAGTTTATCAAAATTCTCAGCCTCGTCAATGGAAAGAAGCAGAAATTAAAATAGTAGTACAAATCAGTAATCAATTAGGAGTTGCCTTACAGCAAGCAGAACTGTTGAAACAGACTCAAAAACAATCTATAGCATTACAAAATGCTTTATTAGCTACTGATGCAGCTAATCATGCTAAATCAGAATTCTTAGCCAATATGAGTCACGAACTCAGAACACCCTTAAATGCTATCCTGGGATTCACTCAACTGATGAGTTGTGATAAAAACCTCTTTGGAGAACACCAAGAACACCTAAAAATTATCAATCGTGCTGGAGAGCATCTATTAACTATCATTAATGATATTCTAGAAATGTCAAAAATTGAAGCTGGTAAAACTACACTCAACAACCACAGCTTTAATTTTTATGAATTTCTCAATCTATTATATAATTTCATGAAATTAAGAGCCGAATCTAAAGGCTTAGAATTGATATTTGATTACGCTCCTGAGATTCCTGCTTATATTTATGCGGATGAAGGAAAATTACGACAGATTTTACTAAATTTATTAGGAAATGCGATTAAATTTACCAATAAAGGGAGGGTGATAGTGCAAATTAAGGAAAGTTTAGTCATAGAAGATAGACAGAATAAACCATTGCAGAGAAAACTAATCTTTTCTGTTTCTGATACTGGTTTTGGTATTGCGTCAGAAGAAATTCAATTTCTATTTCAAGCATTTAAACAAACAGAAATTGGACGTAAATATCAACAAGGTACAGGTTTAGGTTTAGCCATTACTCGCAAATATGTCCAACTTATGGGAGGAAATATCGAAGTTAATAGTCAATTAGGAATAGGTAGTACCTTTAGCTTTGATATTAATATCCAAGAATCTGAAGCTAACCAAGTTAAAACTACTGTAAATCGAGGACAGGTAATTAGTCTTGCTCCTAACCAACCTGAATATAAAATCTTAGTTGTGGAAGATATACCAGAAAGTCGGATATTATTAGTCAAAATCTTAAAAAATATTGGTTTTACTGTTTTTGAGGCAGAAAATGGAGAAGACGCAATTAACTACTGGCGGAATTTAAAACCTAATTTAATTCTTATGGATATACAAATGCCTATAATTGATGGGTTAACAGCAACTAAAATTATTAAACAAACACCTCAAGGAAAACAGACAAAAATTTTAGCATTAACTGCTAGTATTTTTGAAGAAAATCGTCAAGCAGTATTAGCCGCAGGTTGTGATGATTTTCTTTCTAAACCATTACAAATTAATATTATTCTAAACAAAATTAGTCAACATTTAGATATAGAATATATTTATGAAATTGAAAGTGAAAAAATAGAACTTACTCCTGTTAAAAAACTATCATCTGCGGACATATTAGCTACTTTATTGAGTATGCCCCAAGAATGGCTAATAGAGTTAAATAATGCCGCCGCTCAATGTAATGATGATACTATTATCCAATTAATTAATGATATCCCCTCAGAAAATATTGATATTAGTAATCTGATTAAAGATTTAGCGCTCAATTTTCAATTCAAAAAAATTCTGGAATTAACACAAAACAAATTATGAATAATACAGCAGATATTTTAATTATTGATGATACCCCAGATAATCTACGATTTTTAGGGACAATTCTCACCAAACAAGGTTATCATGTGCGTAAAGCATTAGATGGAGAAATGGCTCTCATAGCCTGTAAAAATCTTTTACCAGATTTAATTTTACTGGATATTATGATGCCAGAAATGGATGGTTATCAAGTCTGCCAAGAATTGAAGTCTAATCCCCTTACAAATAAAATACCCATCATTTTTTTAAGTGCTATCAATGACAGGGCTGTTTCATTCTAAAATCTGACATTTTATGTATTTACGACAATGCGTCATTTTAGGCTTCAGGAATTCCATCTCACAATGGCTGAAAACACCTAAATTCGTTGCTTAAATCTAGAATGAAATAACCCTGCTATCAATGATGTTTTAGATAAAGTTAAAGCTTTTGAAGTTGGTGGCGTAGATTATATTACTAAACCATTTCATCCCGCAGAAGTCTTAGTCAGAGTCAAAAATCAACTAGAACTTAAAGCAGCAGAAACCCAAATAATTACTCTCAATCAGGAATTAGAAGCAAGAGTTAAAGAACGCACTCTACAGCTAGAATTAGCCAACCAAGAACTATATAAAGAATTAATAGAAAGGCAACAATTACAAAATATATTACTACATAGAGCAATACATGATCCCCTGACTAATCTATATAATCGCACTTTTTTAATGGATAAACTGGAGCAAAGTATCAAACTAGCATCAGCGAATCCTGATTATCAATTTTCTGTGTTATTTTTAGATTGCGATCGCTTCAAAATTATCAATGATTCCCTCGGACATTTAGTAGGAGATGAATTACTAATTTCGATTTCTGAAAGACTGCAATCTTTAATGAGAGAAACAGATGTCTTAGCCAGATTAGGAGGAGATGAATTTGCGATTTTATTAGATAAAACTATAGATATTAGTTATAGTAAACATATTGCCGATCAGATTTTAAATTTGCTAACATATCCTTTTCGATTATCTAGAACAGAAGTTTTTATTAATGCTAGTATAGGAATTGTTTTTAGTAATAATAAATATCGTAATCCTCAAGATATCCTGAGAGATGCTGATACTGCTATGTATCGTGCTAAATCATTAGGTAAATCAAGATATTGTATTTTTACACCAGATATGTATCAGCAAGCTCTCAAAAATTTACAATTAGAGAATGATTTAAAAAGAGCAATTGAGAATCAAGAATTTGTTGTTTACTATCAACCAATTGTTGCTTTATCCACAGAAAAAATTAACGGATTTGAAGCCCTAGTACGCTGGAAACATCCTACTTTGGGGATGATTTCCCCCATTGATTTTATTCCTGTAGCAGAAGAAATAGGGTTAATTTGTGATATAGACAATTGGGTATTAAATACGGCTTGTTCTCAGTTGCGAAACTGGCAAGAGAAAAAACTTGCTGATGAATCAATTTGTATGAGTGTGAATATTTCAGTAAGATTATTTTCTCAGCCAAGTTTACTGGAAATTATTGATGATAGTTGGCGAAAAAATTATCTCAATCCCCAAAATCTCAAGCTAGAAATTACAGAAAGTGCAATTATGGAAAATGGAGAAATGGCTGCTAAAATTCTCCAAGAACTGCGGAAATCCCAAATTCAGTTATCTATTGATGACTTTGGTACGGGATATTCTTCTTTAAGCTACTTGCATAAATTTCCTGCCAATATCCTCAAAATTGATAAATGCTTTATTGATTATTTAGAGAATAGTGATAAAGATATTGGTTTAGTTGCCACAATAATTCAACTCGCGCATACCATCAAAATGAGAGCGATCGCTGAAGGAATAGAAACCAAAGCACAATTATCACAACTGCAAAATCTTGAATGCGATTTTGGTCAAGGTTATCTTTTCTCCAAACCCTTAGATGTCAAATCTGCTTCAGAAATACTCGCATCGGGGATCAAGTATTAACCTGATATAACCTTGTATTAAACCTAATTATTACAGTTCTTATTGATTCAGAGGACTTTTAGTCAATCTTTAGTATAATTAAGTCTAAAGCAGGATAAAAAATTTTAATAAATCTATAAATTATGGACGTGCAACAAGCTTTAGACTTTGTTGACACTTTAGTTTTTGAGAACAAAGGTAAGCATTTGACCGATTTACAAAGATTGCTTTTACACTCATCTTGGTCAGAACCACACTTACGCTACCATGACATTGCTCAAAACTATGGTTATTCGGTCAGTTATCTTAAACAAGATATCGGTCCGAAGTTATGGCAATTATTATCAGAAGTTTGTGGAGAAAAAGTTAGTAAAACTAATTTTCGTTCAGCTTTAACAAGACGATGGCATCACACAGATGCAACATCAGTTGTTGAGGAGCATTCACCCATAATAAGTGAAACTGAACCAATAATTACAACTCAAGAATCATTGATCTGTGTAGATTGGGTGACAAAAAGATACCAGGATTGGGGGGATGCGCCGGATGTTTCTGTATTCTACAACCGGACAGAGGAACTGGCTACACTAAAGCAATGGATTATCGGTGATGGTTGTCGGTTGGTGGTTTTGTTAGGTATGGGAGGAATTGGGAAAACCCATCTTAGTATCAAGTTAGCGGAACAAATTCAAGATCATTTTGAGTATTTGATTTGGCGATCGCTATTACCCGCAATTCCTTTACAACAATTAGTAATTAACCTCCTCAAATTTTTAACCCAAGGAGAGGAAAACAATTTACCCATTAGATTTGAAGAACAAATATCTTCTTTAATACAGATTTTGCGAAAAAAAAGATGTTTGTTAATTCTAGATAATGGGGAAACACTCTTAAAAAGTGGTGTTTTAGCGGGTCAATATCAAGAAGGCTATGAGGAATATAAAAAGTTTTTTCAACGGATAGGAGAATGTAATCATAAGAGTTGCATAATTTTGACCACCAGAGAAAAGCCGAAAGAAATAGCCTTAATGAAAGGAGAAACTTTACCTGTACGCTCCCTAAAATTAGAGGGATTAAATTTACAAACTGGTAAGAAAATATTAGAATTAAAAAAATGTTTTTTAGATTCAGAAGCATCTTATCAATTTTTGATTGAAACCTATGGCGGCAATCCTTTAGCTTTAAAAATTGTTTCTGGAATGGCTTGGGATTTGTTTAATGGCAATATTTCTGAACTAATCGGTAATAAATCTTTAATTTTTGGAGAAATAAATGAAGTTTTAGAACAGCAATTTCAACGGTTGCCTGATTCAGAAAAAAGCTTCTTATACTGGTTAATTCTAGAACAAGAACCAATAGGTGAGAGTGATTTATTAGGGATTTTTATCACAGCACCGGAAATGATGATTGAGACTATTCAATCACTGTTGCATCGGTCTTTATTAGAGAAAAAAAATAAAAAATTCTTTCTGCAACCTGTGGTGAGAGAATATTTATCTAAGAGGTTAATTGAGGAAATTATTGCCGAGATTGACAAAGAAGAATTATTCTTGATCAACCAATATCCTTTGTTAAAATCGAAAGCTAAAGAATATATCAAACAAGCACAAATTAAACAGATTATTAAACCTTTATTGGAGGAACTATTAACCACTTATCAAACTCAAGAAAAAATTGAGTTAAAATTCAAAAACATCATTGATAATATTCGCACAAATCCATTGTTACTATCAGGTTATGCAGCAGGAAATATTATTAACTTATTGTGTCAGTTACAGGTTGAACTATCGGCGTATAACTTCTCAAACTTAACTATTTGGTCTGCTTGTTTACAACATACTAACTTGCAAAATGTCAATTTTAGTGGGGCCGATCTAAGCCATTCAGTATTTGCTAAACAGTTGACCAGTATCCTCTCAGTTGCCTTTAGTTTAGATGGCAAATTATTAGCCACAGGAGATGTAAACGGCGAAATTTATCTCTGGCAAGTTGCCGACGGACAACCAATCCTCAACTGTAAAGGACACGCCGGTTGGATACACGCGATCGCCTTTAGTCCCGATGGCAAAATGATTTGCAGCGCCAGCAGCGACCATACAGTTAAATTATGGGATATCTGGGATGGCAGTTGCTTAAAAACTCTCACCGGACATCATCAGCGAGTCCGTTCCATTTGCTTTAGTCCCAATGGCCAACTTATTGCTAGTGGTGGTAGTGATGCCACTATCAGAATTTGGGATAGTCATACTGGTGAATGTTTGAAAGTATTCTCAGGACATAAAAACTATGTTTGGTCCGTGGCTTTTTCTCCTGACGGACGAATCATTGCTAGTGGGAGTGAAGATAAAACTATTAAACTTTGGGATGTCAATACAGGTCAATGTCGGCAAACATTATCAGAACATGAACGCTGGGTACGTTCAGTCGCCTTTAGTCCCGATGGTACATTAATAGCCAGTGGTAGTGGCGATCGCACCCTGAAAATCTGGGAAACCAGCACAGGTAAATGTTTGAGAACATTAACAGGACATACCCAAAGATTACGTTCAGTCGCCTTTAGTCCCGATGGTAAATTGATAGCTAGTGGTAGTGGCGATCGCACAGTCAGACTTTGGAGTACAGTAGACGGACAATGCCTCAAAAGCCTACATGGTCATAACAGTCTTTTAACCTCCGTAGCCTTTAGTCCCAACGGCATCATCTTAGCCACTGGTAGTGAAGATCGTTCTGTCCGACTGTGGGAAGTTAGCACCGGTAGTTGTGTAGATATCTGGCAAGGTTACGGCAGTTGGATACAATCTGTAGCCTTCAGTCCCGATGGTAAAACCCTAGCCAGTGGTAGTGAAGATAAAACTATCCGATTATGGCATCTGGAAAAGACTCACTATCCAGCAACTACAACCACATCCATCGTCTTAGAAGGACATCGTGGGTGGGTATGTTCCGTCGCCTTTAGTCCCGATGGTAAACATCTTGCCAGTGGCAGCAGCGATTACACTATCAAGCTGTGGGATATCAATACAGGTCAATGTCTCAAAACCCTACAAGGTCACACTCGCTGGATAGGTTCAGTAGTCTTTAGTCCCGATGGCTTAATTCTTGCTAGTTGCGGCGGCGACTACACAGTAAAACTATGGAACATCATTACAGGCAACTGCATAAAAACCCTTCAAGGACATGAAGGTTGGTTATGGTCTGTCCAATTTAGTCCCGATGGACTCACCCTAGCCAGCGCTTCCGAAGACAAAACCATTAAACTCTGGGATATTAACACCGGCAAATGTCTCAATACCCTAATAGGTCACACTAGCTGGGTGCAAGGTATCTATTTCAGTCCTGACGGCAAACTTTTGGCCAGCGCCAGTTGCGACTGTACTATTCGTCTTTGGGATGTCACCACAGGTCAATGTCTCAAAACCTTACAGGGACATCTTAGTTGGGTGCAATCAGTAGCATTCAGTCCCAATGGAGAAACTTTAGCCAGTGGTAGTTGCGACCAGACCGTGAAATTATGGAACATCAACACAGGTAAATGTGAAAAAACAATTCAAGCTCATCAAAACTGGGTTTGGTCAGTAGCCTTTAGCCCTAATGGAGAGATGGTAGCAAGTGGTGGACAAGATGAAACTATCCAACTCTGGGATATGCAAACAGGGAAATGTCTACAGTTGTTGAGAACTAAACGACCCTACGAAGGAATGTCTATTAAAGGTACAAAAGGTTTAACAGATGTGCAACGAGAAGCCTTAAAATTTTTAGGCGCAGTAGATTAGGAGCAACAGAGGCATGGGAACAGGAGCTGACGGGATGACAAAAATAGTTAAAATGCAGACAGAATAAGCCTCATAGCTCTCTCACCGCGTTGATAATACTTCCGCTTATTAGGAGATAATCTCAATGATTCTCTAACTAATTCCCGACAATTATCTATAAAATCAACCCAAGTTTGGGCATATAATCCAATATAAAAGCTACTATGTCTTCTTTCTTTACGACCATATTCCTTCACTCGACCCACATATTTTTGGA
>JBJTUF010000195.1:0-10588 GCA_046080565.1 Cuspidothrix sp.
GGGTACATCAAATGTTCCAAAAAACTATAGAAGAATTAATGCAATTTAGCCGCTATCGGTTGAAGGATTACATCAAAGGGCAAAGAGCTATGAAGCTTGCTCTCTCTAGCTTCTAGCTATCTTGTCCTCCTGTCAGGTCAGGAAGTCATCACCAACCTAGGGAAAAAGATCAATGTCAAGATTTTCGCCACCGATATTGATAGTAGAGCCTTAGTCAAAGCCTCTGAGGGAGTTTATCCCGAAAGTATTGCTATTGATGTTTCCCGGAAACGGTTAGAAAAATATTTTACCTTTAGCGGTGGCAACTTTTATATTTCTCGCACCCTGAGAGAAAAAATCATCTTTGCACCCCACAACCTGGCCAAAAACATCGGTTTTACACAAATGCACCTGATCAGTTGTCGTAATGTTCTGATCTATATGCGGCCGAATATCCAACAGCACGTGATCCGAATGTTGCATTTTTCCCTGATGCACAAAGGGATTTTATTTCTGGGGGCGGCAGAAACTCCAGGAGAGTTACTGGAAGAATTTAGCCCAATTTACGAATGGTACAAAATTTACCAAAAACGCCGCAATATTCGTTTACCAATTCTGATCCAAAATCTAGAATACACTGCCATACCTACTTTGCTTCCCACAGTTCCTCGCCGTCCCAGAAAACAAGTTGATCCGATTTTTAGTAGGGCTTTAAGTGTCTTTGCACGACAGCGTAACTGTATCTGTCTACTCGTCAATGATGAGTTAGAACTCTTTCATGTGGCTAGTGATGCTGCTCAAATTATGCAGATGCCACAAGGGAGTATGAACCAGATATCTGATTTAGTTCCTGAAGAACTGCACCTCCCCATTAATACTGCCCTCTATCGAGCCAAGCGGGATGGCCATCCCGTGGTCTATAGTGGCATTCACTTTCACCAAGGTGATCTGATTCGTTCCGTCAAACTAGATGTTACCTACTACCTGGAAGATACCCATGTGAATCGCTTTTTTCTGTTGGTAATTCAAAACGAGGATCAACCAACAGAGTCTTCTGCTTTGCAAATATTTGAGAAAGATCAAGCTTCTAATCAGCGCATTTTGGATCTGGAATATGAACTGGAACAAACCCGCGAAAATTTGCAAACCACCATTGAAGAATTAGAAACCACCAACGAAGAACAACAAGCCTCCAACGAAGAGTTACTAGCTTCCAACGAAGAACTACAAACCACCAATGCAGAAATACAATCCGTTAACGAAGAACTTTACAGCGTTAATCTTGAATACCAAACCACAATTCGAGAACTAACCCAACTCACCAACGATATTGACAACTTGTTACGCAGTAGTGAAATAGGGGTAATTTTCCTAGATCGCAATTTTCAGGTACGTAAATTTACTCCAGCCGCTACCTTAGCAGTGAACCTACTACCCAGCGATGTAGATCGCCCTATTCAACATCTTACTCATAACTTAAGCTGCACCAATTTATTGACGCTATTACAACAGGTTTTAGATACAGAAAAACCAATAGAGCAAGAAGTTTACCTTTATAGTTCTGGACAAAATCTGCTCATGCGGATTTATCCATACGTACAAAATGAATATCAGGTCGATGGTTTAGTTATTACCTTTGTGAATATTGATGAAATTAAACGAGTCCAGCAGGAACTTCAAGTTCGCACGGATGAACTAGAACTGATTTACGCCTCATCTCCCGTTGGTTTTGCTTTGATTGATGAAAATTTATGTTTTTTACGCATCAATGATGTGATGGCAGAGATGAATGGTATTCCTGCTGCTGATCATTTGGGTAGAATAGTGGGGGAAATATTGCCAGAGTTCACTGAGATTATTGAACCGTTATTTCAGCAAATTTTAGCTACCAAACAACCGATTTATAACCTAGAAATTCGTGGTACAACCACTGCTCAACCTGGTGTTCTAAGGGACTGGATCGCCAGTTATTTGCCTGTGCAACTACCTAATGGACAGTGGGCAGTGAATGCGGTGGTAATAGAATTAACGGAATTGAAGCAAACTCAAGCTGCTTTACGACAAACTGAACAACGTCTGCGGGATTTGATGCAATCTAGTCAAACAATTGTGTTTAGCTGTGAACCTAAAAACGATTATCGCGCCACTTTCATTAGCGACAATGTACAGCAGGTATTAGGCTATTTACCCCAAGACTTTCTGGAGCAACCAAATTTCTGGGTTGACCATCTCCATCCTGATGATCGGGATCCGGTTCTGACTGGACTTACCCAGTTAGCAGAATCTGAAATCTATTCCCATGAATATCGCCTCTTGACGGCTGATGGTGTGTATCGTTGGTTTTTTGCTCAGTTGCGGCCGATTCGTGATGATCAGGGCGTGATTCAAGATTGCGTCGGCTATCTAGTTGATATTAGCGATCGCAAAAGGGCAGAAGAAGCTACACAACAGCGTGCAGAACGGGAACACCTACAACTAGAAATTACCCAACGCATTCGTCAATCTCTGAATCTGAACAGTATTTTTAACACTGCTTGTCAGGAAATTCGCCAAGTTCTGGATGCTGACCGGGTGGGAATTTTCCAGTTTTATCCTGAGTCCAATTTTGATGACGGTGAATTTATTGCCGAGTCTTTAGTACCAGGCTATCCATCGGCTTTAAATATCCGTGTTCATGACCATTGTTTTGGTGAAAACTATGCTAATCTCTATGCCCAAGGAAAACATTTTGCCGTGGCAGATATTTATGCGGCTGGGCTACAGTCCTGCCATAGTGATATTCTGACTCAGTTTGCCGTCAAGGCAAATTTGATAGTACCTTTGCTGTGTGGAGAGGATCTGTGGGGGTTGCTGTGTATCCATCAGTGCGGCAAAACTCGGCAGTGGCAACCTGATGATCTGCAAATCGCCCTCCAGCTTGCCAACCAGTTAGCGATCGCCATCCAACAAGCGGATCTCTATCATCAAGTGCAGTCAGAACTGGTGATCCGTCAACAGGCCCAAGCCCAAATTGCCCAGCAATTGCGGGAACAGCAAGCTTTGGGGAAGATTACGGAGCGCGTTCGTCAATCCCTTTGTCTGGAAGAAATTCTGCACATCGTCACTCAGCAAGTGCAGGAGATTATCCAATGCGATCGGGTGATTATTTTCCGTCTCTTCCCTGATGGTCGTAGTCAAATTGTGGAAGAAGCCGTTGTCCCAGAGTTTGTCAAAATGAAGGATCAACAATGGGAAGATGAAGTTTGGGATGATGAGATATTAAAAACCTATTGGCAAGGTAAACCCCGCATAGTCCCGGATGTCATGAATGATATTTGGACAGATTGCCTAGTCGAGTATTCCCGCGAAGGTAATATTCAATCAAAAATAGTCGCTCCTATTTTGCAGGAAACCCAGAGTTTAGAAAATCATCGCTGGCAAAGTCCCCATTCCCAGAACAAACTCTGGGGAATTTTAGTGGTTCATGCTTGCAGCACTAAACGAGTTTGGCAAGAAGCAGAAGCCCAGTTTTTACAACAAATAACGAACCAATTAGCGATCGCCATTCAGCAGGTGAATCTATTTGAGCAGTTACAGCAAGAACTCAGCCAACGTCAACAAACCGAAGCCCAACTTACTTTACGGAATCAAGAACTAGCCCGCGCCACCCGCCTCAAAGATGAATTTTTGGCCAATATGAGTCACGAATTGCGTACCCCTCTCAACGCCATTCTGGGCATCACTGAAGGACTACAAGATGAAGTATTTGGTATCGTCACCGACAAGCAAATTAAAGCTCTCCACACCGTTGAACGCAGTGCCAATCACCTATTATCCCTAATTAATGACATTTTAGATGTCGCCAAAATTGAATCAGGGAAAATAGAACTCAACTATTCCACCGTTGCCGTTAGTTATCTGTGCGAGTCCAGCCTTGCCTTCATTAAACAACAAGCCCTAGAAAAACGTATTCAGGTCATACTCAATATCCCCATCGGGTTGCCTGATATATCCATAGATGAACGGCGAATACGTCAAGTTTTAATCAATCTTCTGAATAATGGGGTGAAATTCACTCCTCCCGGAGGGCGTATTAATTTAGAGGTATCCTACGCTTCACTCTCTGAACCCATCGGCGAAAATTCCACCTTAAATAGTAAAAATGCCCTGCGGTTTGCCATTACCGATACAGGTATTGGCATCAGTGCAGAAAATATGCAAAAACTCTTTCAACCCTTTACACAGATTGATAGCGCCCTCAATCGTCAACATGAAGGGACAGGTTTAGGTTTAACCCTAGCAAAATCCATTGTGGAACTCCATGGGGGTGAAATTAGCCTCACCAGTGAAGTTGGTGTTGGTAGCTGCTTTGCTTTTACCATCCCCTTGATAGAAGCCGTAATAGTTCCTACTCAACAGGATGTTAATACTGGAGAAAGCAACAATATCCTCTATCCAGATCACCCAGAAAATGCACCCCTGATCTTACTGGTAGAAGATAACGAAGCCAACATCATGACCATAGCAGACTATCTGGAAGTTAAAGGATATCGTCTCCTGTTAGCAAAAGATGGAGAAACGGGAGTCGCTCTAGCGAAATCTGAGCATCCTGACCTAATTTTAATGGATATTCAAATGCCAGGCATGGATGGCATTGAGGCTATGAACCAAATTCGCGCTGATGAACAATTGGCAAACATACCCATCATTGCCTTAACAGCTTTAGCCATGCCTGGAGACAAGGAACGCTGTCTATCTGCTGGCGCAAATCAATATTTAAGTAAACCCCTGAAGTTAAAACAATTAACCCAGATCATAGAGGAATGCTTAAGATGATACAGGAGAAGGCAGGAGTATGGCTTCGCCACGCTACGCTATCAGGAGTTCAGGAGGAAAGAAGAAGAAGATAATTTTCTCCTCCGCCTCCCTGCTCCCCTGCTCCCTCTTATGACAAATCTTTCATAATTTTCTGTGCCGCAATTCCTGTAAATATTGCCACTAATAGCCAAGTAATAGCTAATCCTACCACTTCGGCTAAAAATACATTAGTAATTCTGTGCAAAAATAAACCTACAGTTGAACCAAGAGGTACAGCTACGATCCAACTCATAATATTGACAAATAACCATTTCCATGCTGAAGGAAAGGAAGGGGGAATTGCTGACCACCACTGAGATGTACCAATTAATAAACCACCAATACCACCAATAATAATTCCGTTAATAATTCTCGTCGGTAAAAAATTAGTAGTAGTCACAGTCCAACCTAAAACGCCAATGCCAATTCCGGCAATTATTAACCAAGGAACAAGAGTAGATAATACCCATTTTACTGGAGAAACAGCTTTTCTGAGGAGATAACTCTGGGGAATAGCGATCGCTAAACTACCAATAGCAGCTTCCGTCATACTCATATCAGGTTTTTCACTAATTTCTACTAGCAATAAACTCGATAAAAACCCCAATAAAGTCCCAAAAGTCCATTTAAATGTAAAATTTAAAATCCTAGATTTAGATTTAACAGATGATAATTGCATTATCCTTTGTTTAATTTTAATGGTCTAACAGCTTGAGTATTAAACATTTCTAAAAAAGCTCGACGACGCTGATAAGGTGATTCTGGGGCGATGTAACCCCATAAACTTTCCCAATAGAAAAAGGAGAAACCAAATAACTTTTCATTACGGACTATTTCTATCTGCTCCTTAATTTTATCAATATCTACAGGTTTTGATACAGTTCCTGTTGATATGCCAATAGCTACAGGAATTTTACTCCTAGCCAATTTTATCGCAGGTTTGGATATTTCTGTCATAAAAGAGTTTTTATCACTGCGATATACTTGTAAAATTAACTCATCTATCAAATCCTGTTTTATCCAACTTTCCCAATCTTGTAGATAGTATTTATAAGCAAAATATTGGGAATTGGGAGAAAGTGATATTTTAGCATAGGGTTTAATTGCCTTCACAGACTTAGATATACTTGCCATAAAAGCAGTAATTTTATTCGCCCGCCAACGCATCCATTCTTGATCAAAAGGATCACTTGGTGGTTCTTTTCCTTCATGTTCTTTTTGATAAAGTTCTACAGTAAAAGGATCATAACCAAACTGTACAGGCATTCCAAAATGATCATCAATTTGAATACCATCTACATTATAATTTTGCACAACTTCCAAAATTAAACCTCGGATAAAATTCTGGACTTGAGGATGCAAAGGATTTAACCACGCTTGATTATAAACTCCATTAATCATATCCTCTAATAAATTATCCGATATAGATTCTACACCCTGCTGTCCTACAGTTAACCATCCTGGATGTAGTCTAGCTAAAGAGGAATTAGGTGGAGTCATTAACCCATATTCAAACCAAGGAATGATAGTCAGATTTCGATGTCTTGCTAATTTAATTACCTTAGCCAAAAAATCTTTTTTTCTATGAATTAAATCTAATAAAGGTTCAGTATCTAAACCTGTAATTTGTTTCGCTAAAGGGCTTTTATAAAAGGTGTAACCGCGATTCCAAACTACCGGATAAATAGTATTAAAATTAAGTGCTGCTAATTGATTTATTCCCCTCTCAATACCCCAAGGAATATAAAATAAACCACTAGCAACATTAGTTAGCCAAACCCCCCGAATTTCTGTAGTTACGGCCATAGAATCTTGAGCATAACCAGGATTTGCCCAAATGGGAAATATTGTTAAACTAACTACAAATCCCCAACACAAAAAATACACAAAAAACCGTCGAAATACAGAACTCATCGTTTACATAAGTTAAAACTGCTAATATTCATATAACTACAAAATTATATTCTATAATCGGGATTCTATAAAGATATAAATATTTTTTGATCAAAGGAAACAGGGAATAACGAACCGCTCCAGGACGCAGAGAACGCAGAGGAATAAGAGTTTGAGAGTTTTTTGCCTAAATCCTCACACAATTGGTATTACAGACAAATTTCCTCCTGAACTCCTAACTCCTTTCTTAGAATCTTTCTACACTAGAGAATTTTTGCATAGATGCTTTTGCCGCTTCTCCACAAGTACGCGGTGTGGGGAAAATCTTCCCAGGATTTGCTAAACCTTGGGGATTAAATACCTGCTTTACCCATTGCATCGTTTCTAAATCAGCTTCACTAAACATATCTGGCATATAACACTTTTTATCAGCACCAATACCATGTTCACCGGAAATACTTCCACCTACTTTCACACAGAGTTTGAGAATTTCTCCACCCAATTCTTCTACTTTTTCTAACTCTCCATGGATAGAGTTATCAAATAAAATTAACGGATGTAAATTCCCATCTCCAGCATGAAAAACATTAGCAATGGGATAACCGTATTCCTGACTTAATCTTTCAATTTCTTGAAGTACATAAGGTAATTGAGTGCGAGGAATTACCCCATCTTGTACATAATAATCTGGGCTGACATGACCTGCCGCCGCAAAAGCTGCTTTTCTCCCTTTCCATAATTTTAATCTCGTTTCTGGGTCAGTAGCAGTAGTAACGTTTCGCGCCCCATTCTGCCGACAAATCTCCGTCACGCGCTGTTTGTTAGCAGCACCTTCTACTTCTAAGCCATCAATTTCTACTAATAAAATAGCTGTGGCATCCCGGGGATAACAATTAGTTGCAACAACATCTTCAACAGCATTAATACTAATATTATCCATCATTTCCATACCTCCAGGAATAATCCCGGCACTGATAATATCAGAAACAGTGGCTGCTGCGGCTTCTACATTGGTAAAATCTGCTAATAAAACACAAATTGATTCCGCACTTTTGAGAATTTTTAAAGTGATTTCTGTGGCAATGCCTAATGTTCCTTCTGAACCCACAAATAGACCTGTTAAATCATAACCTGGCATTTCAGGAATTTGTCCACCAACATCAACAATTTCTCCATCTGGCAGCACAAGTTTTAAACCTAAAACATGATTAGTTGTGACACCATATTTTAAACAATGGACTCCTCCAGAATTTTCTGCAATATTACCACCAATTGAACAAATAATTTGACTGGAAGGGTCAGGTGCAAAATAAAAACCAGCACCGCTAACTGCTTGTGTCACCCAACTATTAATTACTCCTGGTTGCACTACCGCCCTTTGATTTTCCAAATCAATTTTCAATATTTGTCGCATTAAAGAAGTAACAATTAAAACGGAATCTTCCGTTGGTAAAGCACCTCCAGATAAACCTGTTCCTGACCCTCTAGCAATAAAAGGAACGGAAAATTGATTACAAATTTTGACAATTTCTGATACTTGTTCTGTGGTGCGAGGCAATACTGCAACTGGAGGGCATTGTTTATAACTGGTTAAACCGTCACATTCATAAGTCAGGAGTTCTTCTTTGCGTTGAACTACGCCTTTTTCACCGAGGACAGCAACAAATTTTTTAACAATGGGTTTCCAGTTGATTAGTTTTTTCTCTTGGGTAAGCATAGATTTTTTTATTGTTGGTAGCAAAATATTGATTTAACTACCTATCATATCATTAGGTTAAAGTTTGTGGTGAGGAATTTATTCATCATTTCAGGACTGAAGTCCTGACTAAGAAGTTATTTCCAGCTTTTTTACATTAATTTAGTTTGATTTATCTTCATCTATTTACTTGAAATACAACCCTAAAATAAAACAAGGGGTATCACTTCATTAGACTCCTTTGAAAAATTATTTTTTCTTAGAACGATTTTTCTTTCGAGACTCTTTCTGCATTTTTTTCTTTTTATCAGCTTTATAGTTACTCCTCAAGATGGAAAATACAGAAGAATGTATCTACTTAAATCTTGCACATTGGCGAAAATAGGTTGATTTTTAGGGTTTAGGTCTTAGAGGATGTTTGAAAAGTGGTAAACCTAATTTTCATCACATTTTTACTCCTGTTCATCCCCCACATAAGTCTTATCTGTCTTTCTTTATTTAGCCCGGTAAATCCCCAGTCCCCGTGACCCCCAATTTTGGAGGTAAAATGGGGGACTTTGAAATTCTGATTGCCCCAGAATTGGAGGTTAGGGGACATTAAAGAACGGTATAGGAAGCTTTTTAAAGTAAAATAAAGCTTTGCTACGTGTTTATTATTTATTAGACTCAGTGTAAGCAATAATGGAGTTTTATTTTAATGTTTGCTTACAGCGATTTTCATGTAAATTAACCGCAAAATAAAGTTCAAAACCTTTGTAGAGCCGTTCCATGGAAAGTTTTTACTGTCGTGTAATTAGGTGAAACCTGCTGTAAGATAGAAACTAACTCAAAATTGGGTAGTCTAAGTTAAAGAGGACAGGTGAGAACGAACAACTGATAACTGAGCTTTAAACCCTATGAAACCAGAAGATTTTAACAGAATTACCGGCTATTTTATCGAAGAAGCCAAAGAACATCTTCATACCATCTATCAAGGGGTCTTCCATTTACAAAATACCATTGACGATCGCTATGAATTAAATGCTTTATATCGTGCTACCTTTAGTCTCAAAGGTGGTGCAGCTATGCTAGGCTTTACAAGTTTACAAAAAATTGTCATTCGTTTAGATGATTGTCTCAAATTACTCCGTTATCCCATTATTGCTGACGAATCTCTGCAATTATTATTCTTAGATGTCTATCATGTTCTCAGAAAACTAATTAATCAAATAGAAACTAGGGAAGGCTTAACATTAGATAAATTAGTTGATATTACCTCAAATATTGATGCCATTTTCACACTCCTCAACTCCCATCTTTTGTTTTTAATTAATAGATCTAACTACAAAACTAAAATTACTAACTTAGACTCCAATAAGTCTTGGAGTTATGACATTCCCATTAAAATAATTTTGCTAGACGCTAAAAATTTTCTATGTAGAACCTTTGCTGACTACTTTACCTGTTTACCCAATGTGGAAATAGTTAATGGTACTCTTGCCGAAATACCTTTTTTTGATTGTGTAGTTACAGGAGCTAGTTCTATTGCACCAGCAAATAATGTTGATGCAGCCACTCTAGAATTTTTTGGCGAAGATGTACAAAAACTGTTGCAACAACGTATTCAAGAACTATATTTAGGAGAACAACCTCTTGGAACATCCTTAATTTTAGAAACCAATCACCCCTTACATCCATTTATTGCCCATACACCAGGTCTAAGAATGCAAACCTCAATAGCCGGGAAAGATCATGTGTACCAAGCTATTTGGTCTACTTTGTTAGCCATTCGTCAACATAATAAATTATATTACAATAGCTTGCAAAATCAGATTCATATAGTGGCTATTCCCGGTTTAGGAACTACCATTGGTAATCTACCGATTGATGAAGTGGCTAGACAAATGTCTATGGCATATCAAAATTTCTTATTTAGTCTTCCCTCCGGCCAAAGTTATTCCCAGAAAGAATTTCAAGATATCGTCCCATTGTTTTAAAACTTGTAAAAGTAAAATTTTCTTAAATTCCGCAATTCCAACGCAGACAATTGTTAGCCAGTAGTTTAACCCTGACAGGGGGACAAGAAGGAGAAAAAGCTTATGTAGTAAGAGATACAGAATGTGGGAGCAAAAAAAGATAAGTAATAAATAGTAAATATGAACTAACAGAGTAAAATGATAAGTGAAATATACCAGAAAGTGTTAG
>JBJTUF010000196.1:0-10751 GCA_046080565.1 Cuspidothrix sp.
CGTCGTAGTATTCGACAAAAGTCAAGACGAGCTGCGATGAATGATCAATACATGATTTCTGTGTTAGCAGCATCCATCGCAAACTATTCTCCTCTACTGTAATTCCCCTGTCAATAGGGCTTGAGATGCGCTAACCCTGTTAAGATTTATAGGATTTCAGGATTGACATGATTATATAACAAAAGGCAAGAAGGAAAAATCAAAACCCTGGTATGATTAGGTTTTAATGTTCAATCAGTTTAAATGCCAAAGGACTGAAAATAAGGAAATTATTGCAAATGGTTTTTTTCAATCAAGATGAACAACTAGAAAATATTGGTAATGAAATTTTAGAGGCAACTTGGTCTAAATTTACCAATTTAACCCGTGAACAAATCGCTTTAACTTGGGTGGTGTATGATCCTCCTGTGCCTGTAAATACAGGTGGCGCTTTAACGCCCGATGCTTTTTGGGATCATGGAGTAAGAGGTTTTAACTATCGAGGTGGAGAACGTATTTATCCTGCTAGTATTGTCAAGTTATTTTATCTGGTAGCAGTTCATGAATGGTTGGAAAAGGGAATGAGTAATACCACCAAGGAATTAGAAAGAGCCTTGAGTGATATGATTATTGATTCTAGTAATGATGCTACCAGTTTAATAGTTGATATTCTTAGCGGTACTACTTCTGGGCCTGAGTTACCGACTGGACCTTTTGAAACTTGGAAATATCAACGACAGATTATTAACCGTTATTATCACTCCTTGGGTTGGGAAGAAACAAAAGGTATTAATGTCTGTCAAAAAACCTGGGGTGATGGTCCTTATGGTCGAGAAAGGTCTTTTTATGGGGAAATGTTTGAAAATAGGAATATGCTGACGACTGATGCCACTGCAAGATTATTGCATAGTATCGTGGGTGGGGTGGCTGTTTCCAGTGGGCGATCGCAAACTATCATGAAATTACTCAACCGCAGTCTTAACCCTAATGATTTACCCCAAGATGTAGAAGAAGACCAGGTTACAGGCTTTCTAGGCGTCGGTTTATCCCCAAATAGTCAAATTTGGTCAAAAGCTGGTTGGACAAGTTCTGTACGTCATGATGCGGCTTATATTGAATCACCAGATCAGCGTCCTTATCTGTTGGTAGTATTTACGGAAGGAAAAGCAAACGCCAAGAGTCGGGAAATTTTACCGTTTGTTTCCGAGAAAATTACGGCAGCAGTTAGCAATTTATAACGTTGATTTTAGATGATTTTAGATGGTGCGTTAAGAGAGTTTAACGCATCCTACAACAAAGATTTATGTTGGAAATGTGAGATTCATGGTGCAGTTTTCGGACTTTGCCAAAAAAATTGTAGTATGCTCTTGACATCAAGTAGTACTTGTATTACAACTGTAATATCAACACAAACGCCTCGCTAAAAGGCAAAAAAACAATCAAAGCAATCATGCTTTTCTTGGGTCTGTAGCTCTAATGGTAGAGTTCCTGGATTCACTTGTGTCCTGACAGAAAAAGCTTACATACTTGCTCAATTGGTAGAGCGATCATCTGCAAAATGATAAGTGCAGGTTCAATTCCTGCGGTGTAACCACAGCTTTTTCAACTTACACGAGGTGTGAGTGCAACTCTCACAGGGAGGGTATCGGTTCAATCCCGATCAGATCCATTAATAACCATTTGTAATTTAAAAAAGAGGTGATGAAAATGGTGCATATTCGATTTGAGGGACGTTCAGTTGATGTTACAGAAACACAACTGGGAATTACAGCAGGGATGAATGATGCAACAGTCAAGGAACATATTGCTCGACATTTAGACGTGAAAAGCGATCGCCTTTCTAATTACATCATTGATCGTCGTCCCAGTGGTGATTTGATCATCCGTCCTGAAGCTGCGTATGGGTAATGGGTAATTAAATTCTGGAAATCTTGATTCAGACTTGTATTTAACTAAATCATAGATAAGGAGGTCAAACCGATGATATTCGCTAAATCTTTTGCAATAAAAAACCAATTTTTACAACTGCATTTGCATTTAAACAGCATCAGATATGAGCGAACATCGTTTGAGCGAAATTGTCATTGAACGTCCTCGTGGTGGTAGAAGAATTAGTCTCAAAAAGTTGAGTGGCTTTAAAAAGCAATTAAACAAAATCACCCAGGAAGCAACTGAGGATGGATTGTTTAATTCCTACCTGATTAAACCCACAAAAAAATCCAAATATCTTTCAGATCATCTCGGTCCTTTGCGTCGGTTTCTGCGTTCAAAAGTTGGACAACCCTGGAACGACATTTACAGCGAACTGTGCCAAAAATTAGATACCAGCACAATGGCAGGACAGCACGTAATTGGTCATCTATGGGACTACGTTGAACGCCATGTAGAAATCATTGATGGTCAGGTTTATAGCAAGTCTTACCGATGGAATCGAGTTCGGTTAGATGGGATTTACGATAACCGTTTTTACATCCATCCTGAAACTGGAATTCTTTGTGCAGTTAAGAAAGTAAACCGACAGCAGAATCGACAACCAGAACAAACCGATATTGTCATCATTGATCATTATCATCAATATCAGAAAATAAATGATATTTGGTATTTAGTTACCTTTGCAGATTTTCCCCCGTTAACTGATTATGTAACGGATGTGGTCAAAGGTGAAATCCATCGTTCTTCTGCATTTTTTAGAGGTAAAATAATTTATGCAGTCAAAAAACAGCAATGTAGCAAGAAAGAAATTCGATTGATTTTAAATCAACTTGCTAAAACTATTTAGAATTTTCACTTCGTACCCTAACCGAGAAAGCTTACATACTAGCCGAATTGGAACAGGCACTTGATTTATGTTCAAGCAATTATGGGTTCAAATCCCATGTGTGAATCAACAGCTTTTTTAACTTGTACGAGGTGATTCAATTTTGGATTTTAGATTTTGGATTTTGGATTATAAATCAATACTTTTCGGTTCAGTGTTTTTCAGCAAACCCTAGATAAAGAAATTTAAATAGTTTCAACGTTTTATGATTTCGTAAACTGAACCCTATTGGATTATAAGCCTTAATTACAAATACTCAGTACCCAATTTATTGGCAGTTGTTGCCGCGCCGTCATCTTGGAAGCTTACATAACTCTGCATAAGTTAACCCCAATGCTTCCATAACTTGCGCGGTGACTTTATCACCCCGCGTGCAACACTGCCTCCAGCAATTTTGGATTTTAGATTTTGGATTTTGGATTTTAGATTGCAGTCCAAAATTCTTAGCGGAGGTGATCATGAATATTAATACCGCAGAACGTGACTTGCGTTTAGAAATGCTGAATAGTTTGCTGACTACCCCTCACCGCAAACTTGAGCAAGTCGCAGAAATTCATAAATTAATTGTTGAACTTGATCCCATATTTTACGGACATCTAGCTGTTTGGTATCAGCGTTATGGTGATGTTCGTGACCACAAAGAAGTATTCTTGGCTCATTTGCTCACTAGCAATTTGACTGAACACCGGGATGCTGGATTTGTGATGCTGCAAGAGTTTCCACCCTATCAGGTGGCTCGGATCGTAGATTTTATGAAGCAGCAACAAAATAAGTTGCCTCGTTCGGCTCGGACTGCGGTGCGGTTGTATCTGAAGACACGGGAGAGTAATCCGGCTTTATTCGATCGCGCTGCTTTGCGGGGTCGTAAGGCAATGAAACATCTGTATGCTTCTTTGCACATCAAGCCCAATGAACGGGCAAATGCGATTTTGTTTAAAAATACTCCACCAGCAGGTTCTTTAGCGAATGTGTTAAAGCAGCTTGCTAAGGCAGAAAAGGCGGCAGAACAGGCTCGTTTGATTGTGGAGTTCAAAATTCCTTATGCGATCGCTATTGGTGCTATTAAACAACTTACACCTGTTGTTTTGGTGGCGTTAATCAACAGTATGAGTCCTCAAGAAGTGATCAATAACCTCAAGTCACTCCAAGCTAGAGGGGCAATGGATCACCCAGAAGTCAAGAAGTTGATTGACTGTAAGTTAGAGGAAGCGTCTAAAAGTGAGCGTGTCTCAGCTTTCAAAGCCCAGGTAGCCGCAGATACAGCAGATTTCGACGCAGACACCGTTGCTCGGTTGGACAAGGTTACTAATGAGCAGGTAAAGCGACGGGGGACAATTGCTCGTCCGACTGCCTTACTGGTTGATAAGTCTGGTTCAATGGAGAGTGCGATCGCAGTTGGTAAACAACTCGCTGCTTTAATTTCTGGTATCACTCAGGCAGAATTGTTTGTCTATGCCTTTGATACTATTCCCTATCCTGTGACAGCAAAGGGTAAGGAGTTGACTGACTGGGAACGTGCTTTCCAGTACATCAATGCAGGTGGTGGTACTAGCATCGGTTGTGCATTGGAAGCGATGCGGAAGAAGAAGCAGGTGGTTGATCAGATTATTGTGGTGACGGATGAAGGTGAAAATGCTACTCCTTACTTCGGTGAGGTTTACAAGAGCTATTGCCGGGAGTTTGGGGTAATGCCTAATGTGGTGATTGTCCGTGTGGGTAGTCATTACAACTGGGTGGAAACTCAACTCAAGCAGCAACAAGCACCTGTAGATACGTTCACTTTCGCCCGTGACTACTACAGTTTGCCGAACCTTGTCCCACTCTTAACGCGCCCTTCTCGTCTGGATTTGTTGATGGAGATTTTGGATATGCCTTTGCCTGTAAGGGTGGATAAATAAGGTTAGAATAAGATGCTACGCTGTCCATTTATATGAATGGGCAGTTTTTGCTATGAAAATTCACAATTATTCTATATATAGGTATGAAAGCTTATTATAAAATAATAAATACAATATACGTATTTATTTCCTAGCATAATCAAAAATTCTAAGTATGCAAAACACAGTTACATTAACCATTATTGAGGGTAGTCTCAAAGGCGAAAGCTTTTCCTATAATCAGCGTACTGACTGTATTATTGGACGTGCTGAGGATTGTACTATCCAGTTTCCTGATGATCCTGTTCATCGCAAAATCTCTGGTTATCACTGCGAATTACAAATTGATCCTCCACGAGCGACAATAAAAGATTTGGGTAGTACCAATGGAACTTATGTGAATGATCAAAAAATTAGAGAGTATGATTTAGCTGATGGTGACACTATTAAACTAGGTCAGGGAGTAGTGGTGTTTGAAGTTAATATTACACTTCAATCTCGAATTAGTCCTACTATTTCTGCTATTAGCAAAACCATTCAAGAAACTGAGGAAACAGGAATTCATAATACTATACAAGCTATAGATTATAGTTCCCAATATTCTCAGAAAACACATATAATTTCTCGTGGAGTAAGAATCTTTCAGAAATTTATTCAATCCAGAAGACTAGGTGCAATTAAAGATTATAAAATCGCCAAAGATATAAAAATAGGAGAAGGAGGAACTAGCGAAGTTTATGTAGCGACACATATACATAGTAAAGAAGTAGTTGCTTTTAAAATCATGCTACCTGAAGTTGCTACTTCTAAAATTGGTATTGAACGATTTTCCAGAGAGGTAGAAAATACAAGAGCTTTAAATCATCCTAATATTGTCAGACTTTTAGACTATCAATATTTAGTAGATGAAAAAATATTTTTTATGACTTTGGAATATTGTCAAGGTGGTAATGTTTACGATTTATTAATGAATAGAGGGAAACCTTTATCAATAGATGAATCTCTAGGAATTATTTTCCAAGTTTTAGATGCTTTAGATTATGCTCATCAAGCGGAAATTCCTTACGTCAAATTACATAATGGTAAACTGGCTAAAGGTAGGGGGTTAGTTCATAGAGACATCAAACCTATCAATATTTTAATCACTAATACTGAAGAACCTTGGCAAGTTAAAATTTCTGATTTTGGTCTAGCTAAAGCTTTTGATTTAGCAGGATTAAGTCAACTTTCTCTTACTAATTGTATCCAGGGAACACCTGAATATATGTCATATCAACAGGTAATGGATTATAGATATATAGATCCTTGTGTGGATGTGTGGAGTACAGCAGCAACTTTATACTTCATGCTAACTGGACAATCACCCCGCAAATTAGAAAACAATCATAATCATCATAATCCTTTTGAATTTGTAAAAATGTCTGAGCCTAGACCTATTTTACAACTCAATGATAATATTCCTCAAGATTTAGCTGATGTGATTGATTTAGCATTAAAAGATAAACCGGAAATTTACTTCAAGTCAGCACAAGAATTAAAACAAGCACTATTACAAGTTATTTAGCTAGTTAGTTAAGGGTAAATTATATGACATTTGACTCTGGAACATTACTGAACAATGGTACTTATAAAATTGTAAATTCTCATTTTGAAGGTGGTTTTGGAATTACCTATAAAGCTACACATATCAGATTAAATAAGACCGTATTAATCAAAGTACCTAATATTAGAAAACGCAACGGACTAGATTATAAATATAATATAGAGGTGTTTGAGCGAGAAGGTAGCATTTTAAGCAAAATCCCTCGTGATTCTAACATTGTTATTATTCACGATTTTTTTGATGAAACAGTTAAAATAGAAGGTTTTTCTGGTAAAGTTCCTTGTTTAGTAATGGAATTTATAGAGGGAGAAACTCTATGGTCAGTTGTTAATAACCAAGATAAACTATCTGAAGCAGCAGCTATTAAATATATTAAACAAATAGCATCAGCATTAGCACTTTGTCATAAACATGGAATTGTACATAGAGATGTAAAACCTGAAAATATAATACTTAGAGAAAATAGTGATGATGTAGTTTTAATTGATTTTGGATTAGCTGGTAATCAAGGAACAGAATATAATGCAGGTAGAACTCAAGATTTTGCACCTTGGGAACAAATAGCAAGCCTGACAGATTTTCCTACCTCAGAATATAGGGAAATAGTTCAAAAGTTCAAGTCTCAACCTACAGTTGACATCTACTCTTTATCAGCTACGTTATATTATTTAGTAACTCTTGAACCTCCTGTAAATTCTTGGACTCGTTATGAAAAACATCAGAATGATCCTCTAGTCTCACCTAAAATAAAAAATCCAGAACTGAGTGAGGAGATAAATACTGCTATTTTAAAGGGTTTAAATACAGACCCTAAAAAACGTCCTCAAACTATTGAAGAATGGTTAAAATATCTTCCTGAACCACAAGTCAACATATCTACTAATCGTACTGAACCTGATATACCAACAAAACATGAACCTGTATTACCAAGAGAAAAACCCAAGCCAAAAGTTATTAGCAAAACTGAACCAAATGGATTCATCAGATTTCATGATTTTGACAGTTTGATAGAACCTGAAAAAACTATTAATGGTGATTATATAATTCATGAATGTTGTAGAGCTTTTGATAACATTCGGTGGTCTGAGATATATAATACATGGGTTTCTGGTGGATATAGTTTTGAGAGAATTTGCAATTATACGACAGATGAATACCCTCGATATATATTGAAGTATGTTGGTAATTTTACATTTAACGATAACTATCCACCAGAAGACAACCAACCAGCAATTATAGCGGCGATTATAAAAAATGACGATCAGTTATTCTCAGTCGTATCGGTGGCTACTAGAGCTTTGGATGATGGCGGTAGACCAACAATAGCTTATCGTTATTTCTTCTGTAGAGGAAATATGCTGGAAGCCGTTTTAGCTTGGATTGAAAAATTCCGCACTGAACATGGAAATTATCCTGTATGCAATCTTTCTCCTGAACATATAGTGAGAGTAGGAGATTTTCATACAATCAGCAAGCAGGAAGTAAAACGTTTTTGCCAAAATTTACCAAGCATCCGTGAAGATATATTACAACAGCATTCACCTATTATTTTGAGTTCAGAACAATATTCCATACAGGAAATACACACCATAGCAAGGTTAAAATCCAGGGGAAAAGAAGCTATGGCTTGGTTTTTTAATGGTAAAAGGTTTCTCGGACGTGAATTATGTACAGTCACTCATTATGCTGATGAAGAACTTGCTGGAAAACACGCTGAAAGTATTAGACGAGAGGAAGAACGTTTAATAAAAGAAAAACTTGAAGCTATCAGACGAGAAAAAGAACGTTTAGCAGAAATGGAACGTAGGAAGGAAGAAAAACGTAAGGAAGAAGAACGTTTAAAACAACAAGAAAATAAAGAAGTGCCACTTTCTGCTGCATATATTCCCAGACCTTTTATTAACAACAAAAATAACAATCAAAATAAACAAGATAAACTAGATTTATCAATATTCTTTGGAGAAGAAATAGCTGTTTTAGCAAAAGAAGAACTAGCAAAAAAAGCGGCAAGGATTAGATTAATCATAATGTTTATCGTGTTCCTTCTGATGTAAATGATGATATTTGTGATTATCCCCTAGCACGAAATTTAGTGATGTTAACGGTTGCTGTGGCCTGTGAGTCTATTATCTCATTCATTGCTACAGCACAACAGCGTAACTTCACTATTACTCTCAAGGATTTGACTGTTAAATCTTTCTTTGAGTAAGTTTCCATAGCTTTAGCAATACCATACAGAGGGATTTAGTGATCACTCACTCTTAAAATGTGCGGCGGGTATGATTTTTATAGCTGTAGCCACAATGATTAGGACATTATTAATTCCTAAAACCTAATCATAACAAGGATTTTACTCTTGCCTATTGCCTATTCCCTCTTGCCTTCTGCCTTCTCAAACATCTAAAAACCCGATCAAGGTTGACCGGGTTCTAGCGAATTTACAGGTTTCAAATGATTAAACTACGTGATTGTAAGTTACTAAGGGTGGACTTTGAGAATTACAAATACAGCATCCTTACGTTTTTCCGCTCTGGGATTTGGCTTCGCCATCTCATCTAGATTTAGCTATTTGCCACTGCAATATTAATAATGCTGGACTTGTGGGGCTGATGACCGGGGACACTATATCAATTAGCCCTTTCTTTGAGTTGGTTTTTTATCTCTCTTGTGTCCTTATGGATTTAATATATCATTCCATTTTCTGGATGCAATTAGTTATTTACATTTATTAACAAAGATGTGCAACAAGTAGGAAATGGGCTATTTTCGTTTATTTCCTTTTTGCCAGCTTTGACTGTTAGGTTGTTTACTAAATTCTGCTTTGGGGAAAAGTCGCTGTTCTATGTGTTCATAACTGCCTTCAAAGTCACATTTACCAGCAAGGGGACATTGACGACAATAAACGCCTTTGGTGTAACGTTCTAGGTTCTCGCGGTTGAAAAAATAGGGTTTATGACTAAATGTACTCGCTACCCATTGCCATGACATATTGTTACTGGCCGGGTCACCATCTAGTAAATGTTGGAGAAACCATTTTGCACCGGCTTGCCATTGAATATGTCGCCAATGAATAATATAAGCTGCTAACCACATTCTAATATGGTTGTGGAGGTAGCCTGTTTGCTGCAATTGTTGACTAAAGCTGTCAATGCAAAATAGTCCTGTAGTTGCGTTGCTGATATCTGCGGGCAATTGGGGAGCATAGTCCGTGGTTTTGTAGCCGGTTTTATATTCTTCCTGATTTTGCCAAATTCCATTTCCGAGTTTGATATATAATCTTTGCCAATAGTCGCGCCAAGCTAATTCATTAATAAGCTTATTGGCATCCTCTGGATTTTTAACTCGTTGTAGTATATATTCTCGAATTTCTCTTAAACTCAAGACACCATGACGAATATAAGGAGATAGTTTAGTAACTTCACCAGTTAAAAAGTTGCGTGTTTTTGCATAATTAATGGGATCAACTTTCTCTAGTGCTTGCTGTGCGGCTTTTCTTCCTCCTGGAATGTCGGCAATGTGATCATCTTCTGCTGCTGCTTGGGGAAACTGTTCCCGGAGGTATGTGATTAATTCGGCACGATTATTAAATTTACGTAACATAAAATTCTCAATTTGGTGGTTTTCAATCAGTGGTGGTCATAATTACCCATTTACTTGTGCTGGATGGAGGGTTCTTGTTTTGCCGCAATTAGAAAATTAATACCCCACATATTTACTGAAAGTTAGTCTACAATCAAATGTGGTTTTATACCGTCAATAATTGATTCTATATTCTGACTGGTTTTATCTATTATGACAAATCATCCATCTTTAGCTCAACAAAAGGGTTATTATCGCTATAGTACCAGTGATTTAGACCAGAAAGGGGCTGCACGTTTGTTTCCCTATACGGGGGAAGATGGGGCGGTACACTATGTGTTGACTAAGTTATATCAAAAGTTGTTGGCAGAGGGGAAGTTATCTGTACCTTGGATTTTGTTGTTAACTGAGTTAGAAAAGAAGACTAAAAAGCTGGAGGAAGATTGGTTAAATATAGGAACTTTTTTAGTAGATTGTCAAATTTTTCAATCGGGATGGTTCAATTTTAATTTACCCCCCAATGAACAGTTTAATAGTAGTTATATCCAAGACAGAAAGAAGTTATTAAAACAACTTTTTGCCGCAAAAACAGCAGTTAGTAAGTTAGATAAAAACCTGCCTGTGCGTGAACGCAATGCAGAACAAAGAAAGCTATTTTTTGAGGCTTTAAATAAGGTTGATGGTGTTAAGCCACCGATAATGGTTATGATTCATGAACGAGATGGGGGATTGAGTGATCATGAGTTTAGCCGACAAAGCTGACAGGGGGACAAGAAGGAGAAAAAGCTTATGTAGTAAGAGATACAGAATGTGGGAGCAAAAAAAGATAAGTAATAAATAGTAAATATGAACTAACAGAGTAAAATGATAAGTGAAATATACCAGAAAGTGTTAG
>JBJTUF010000197.1:0-32772 GCA_046080565.1 Cuspidothrix sp.
TGTTGAGGGTATTAACAACAAACTCAAGTTGATTAAACGTTCTGCTTATGGATTTAGAAATTTTGATAATTTCCGATTAAGATGCTTGCTTACTTGGAAGTTTAAATATTAGTTTAGCATACTATGTACTGATGAACCAAATAAAGTAGGGGTAATTAATGAATTACCCCTACTAATACCAAGTGAAGTAGGGGTAAACCCACCGTGTTTTTCTCGTTCCTAGTCTCCAGACTGGGAACGATAGAATTAAGATTTTTCTATCTGCTTTTGTAACGCCTGAACTTGTTCAAGAGATAATTCTGTAACTTCAGCAATTTGTTCTAAACTCATGCCAATTCCTAATAATTTTAAAGCTAACTTTCTGGTTGCTTCAACTTCACCTTCAGCTTTACCTTCTTCTAAAGCTTCTTGATAAACCCTAGTTTGTTTCAATTCACTTAAACCTAACATAGCTTCAATCTCCTCTCTGCTCTTTTTGGGTAACTTATAGACGATAATTGTCTCAATGAGATTAATTAAATCCCGTTTGATTTTGGCATCATAAACTGCTGCTTCTTTGGGAGAATGGTTAATTAATTCAAAGAAGATGCTCGGAAATGCTTGAAATAAGCTATAGAAAATTGTATCTGTTTTCACAATGATTGAGTAATGAATAACGAACCGCAGAGGACGCAGAGAACGCAGAGGAATAAGAGTTTGAGAGTTTTTTTACGTAAGTCTTATAATAAAAACTTATGTTTTCACGGATACTGAAAAAGTGGCGATTTTCCAAGGTTCAAGCTTGATATCTTCTGAATTTATTGCGGCTGATGTGATATTATTTTCTAATAAGTCAAGTGGTTCTCCTAAAGTTAAAAAATCACTCTTCCAAGATAAATCTGCTGTTTTTCCATGACATTCATAAAACCGAATTATAAACTTTTCTGGTTCATCTTCACTGGGTTTAAATGCCATTAAAATCAAATTATCTGCTGATAAATCTAGAAAACTCTGACTTTGACAACCATTAGCACTAGATTGATATTTATTTGGATTTACTAAGACTTGAAAAGGTACATTTAATTCATAACCACGTTTAACTGTTTCCGCTTGTTGCCAACTTCCTAAATGGGGATATAAACTATAGGTAAATTCCTGTATTCCACTATCTGCTTGGGAGTCTGGCCAGTTGGAACTTCTTAATAATGTGAGGCGTAATTGATTGGGTTGTGCGTCGTATCCATATTTACAATTATTGATTAAGCTAACTCCGTATTTTCCGATAGGTATATCTGTGGCTAAATCTGCCCAATGCAGGGCGGGAACTTCCCATTTTGCCTTTTCAGCAGGGGTTTGGGGGTTTGTGGGACGTTCAATAGCACCGCAGGGGATTTCATAAGTGGCAAATTCGGCTTGAAGATTGAGAGGAAATGCTGTTTTAACTAATACCTGGGTTTCTTGCCAATTTACAGTATTGGTTATTTTCAAAATTGGTGAACCAAGTTCTAAAATGTAATCTTGACAAAATTCGGATTTTCCGAGTTGACGTATTACCCGCAAACGTTGGTGAATTTCTCCATATTCTTGCCATTGAATTAATTTTAATTCTGTTGGCGGTAAAGGTTTTGTGTTATAATTAGGATCTATATTCCAAGCATCCCAATATTGGCCGCTGTCACTAAAAGCTTGAAGTTGGTTTCCTGCACCATTTAAAATTTCCTGTTGTTGGGTTTTATCAAAGACACTTGTTATATCTCCGGTTTCGGGGTTAATTTGAATTTTTAGATGTTCATTTTCTAAAATCCAATTTTTCGGTAAGGTTTGGGTTGGAGGGGAAGATGGAGAAAGCCAGAAAATGCTGTAACCTATAGAGGGAACGGTGGTGAAAAATAATAAAGAATTTTGAATTTGTTGGGATAAGATTTCTTTTCCTGCGATATCGCAAACTTTCCAGTTTGCTTTATCTGAAGTAATGATTTTTTCTAAGTTTACTGTGACAACTTCGGAACGTTCCCAGTTGAGAGGGTTAAAAATGATGACGGGAATACTTGCGGGATTTTGTGATTGTGGTATATTAATTTTAGATGTGATCTCTATTAATGACTTGTCCAAAATTTCCATTCCCATTTTTTCCACTGCTTGCCATTCTGGTAAAGCGTCAGTGTAAACTTGGGTAATGGAAGAACCAGGTAAAATATCGTGAAACTGGTTAAATAAAACTTTTTTCCACGCGGTTTCTATTTCTGCTTGGGGAAATTTTGCACCGGTGAGGATATTTGCTAAGGTGGCAAATAATTCTGCACTATATAATAGATGTTCAGATTGGCGATTCCAACGTTTTTGGTCTGCGTGGGTAGTATAACATCCGCGATGGAATTCTAAATAAAGTTCGTTTTCCCAAACTGGTAAATTTTGATTTGGGGATGTTATTTGTTGGAGATATTTTTCGGAAGTTGTAAATTCTAACTTGGGGAAAATGGGGGAGTGTTCCCAGCGTCGCGCAGTTTCTAGCATATCACGAGTTGGGCCACCACCATGATCACCAACACCGGGAAGCCAAAGGGAATTTTGTAAACCTGTTTGGGTTTTCCACTCAGAAGCATAGTTAACCATTTTTACAGGTTCGATGGTTTCGCCGATGAGTGCAGACATAAAACTTAATGTTTGACTGCCATCAGGCGATCGCCACCAAAATAAGCCATAATCAAATTTAGTCGTATCATTCCAGCGGAGTTTTTGCGTGACAAAAAACTCAATTCCCGCATTTGCGAAAAATTGGGGTAACGTCGCACAAAAACCAAAGGTATCAGGAACCCAAACGACAGAAGATATTTTTCCGAACTTCTGCAAAAAATACCTTTGTCCATATAATAATTGACGAACTATAGACTCACCAGCAATTAAATTTAAGTCGGGTTCAACCCAAAAACCTCCTAAGACTTCCCATTTTCCTGCTTCAACTTGGTTTTGAATTGCTTGAAACAAGTCGGGACGATTTTCTTCAATCCAAGCATACAATGCTGGTGTGGTGTGACAGAAAATTAATTCGGGAAAATCTTCTTGTAATTTTAAAGCTGACTCAAAAGTATTTTGTGCTGCTTTCCAAGTTTCTTCTACAGGCCATAACCATGCTAAATCTAAATGTGCATGACCTAATAAATAGATTTTATAGTTTTGGGTGTTGATAAATTCCGCTAAACCCAAATAGGTTTGTCGTAAATTAACTATATATGTTTGCCAATCTTGATTTTCTGCGTTTTTGCAATTTGTAATTTTCTCAACTTCTGTTGCTAAACCTGGTAACTTTTCTGGTGCGAAGTTCTCTAAAAGAATTTCTGTAACTGCTAATTCATCAGCAATAAAACCAGCATCGGGTTGATCATAATCTGTGGACTCAAAAATTGCAAGCGATCGCATCAATGCCCCATCACAATGACCCGGACTCACCAACCGCAAAGCTATGGTAAACTCTTCACCAGGAGTTACATTCGGACTCAACAACACTCGCGGGGAAGAATCAAACAAATCTCCGGTCAATATTAGCTTACCATTAACATATACTTCTGCCGCATCTGCCCACCATACCAAAGCCAAGCGCAAACATAAACCAGTTAAAGGGAAGTTGTGTAAATGCTCAGGAACAGAAAACTTTTGTCCTAACCATAATACCTGTTTTCCTCCTGTCCAGGAAATATGACCTTTTTCATTTAGTTCCACAGGTTGCCAATCAGTGAAACCAAATGGGATAAAATCAGTAATTACCCCGTCAGTTTGTTGATATCGCCAATTTGACATGATATCAACCTGACAACAAGAGCGTAAAACTTCAATAACTTTAGATATAGATTTGGTATTTAATGAGGATTTAGAAAGAGTCATATTGTGAATAAAATAATATGCAGAAGAATTTACCGAGTCGAATTAATCAATCCCTTTTTAAGTTTTAATTTTTAATTTTTAATTTCCATCACCTAACGCTACAACTTACACATTATCATTATGTCTTCCACCAATCGCTACCAAAGTAAACTCTTTAATTTTGTTCATCACCATTCCCGCAGGTTAACACAACAATGGGAAAATACTTTCAAAAATTTACAAGTTGCAACTCAAGTAGGTGTAGATTCTCTACTCTATCCACTCTACCAATTCTTGCAGCAAAATGAAAATACAAAACAATTAAAATCGGCCACACCTCCTTCCGGTGATGCCCCAATTCAGCATATATTAGATATAGTTAAAAATCTGCCTCCTGGAGATGCGGATATACCAGCTACATCTAAAACCAATCCTCTCACATTTTTAGGATCTTTGTGGAAAAAAGTTTTCCCTAAACAAAAATCTCCCACTCCAGAAAATACCCTCCAACAACATATTCCCACAGTACAGGGAATTGCCATAGAATTACAAACCCGGAATTTGGTCTTGGTCAGTGTGGATAATCGTATTTTTGATGTTTTTACCCCTCAACAAAATGCCAAGCTAAGCGATAGAATTAATAGTGAAATTAGTGAATATCGCTATTCTTTGAAATTAATTGCTCCCCAGCAAAAAGAATTATTACCTAAAATTGATTCTCTTCTAGATAAACTCACAGAAGAAGATTCTAACATAACACAAAAATCTCTCTTAAACCCCCTTAAATTGTTTGGATTTTTGGATCAATTAGTTGCGAACTTAGAAACTACTGCTTTAGTACCTGTACAACAACGCAGCGAAGAAATCATTCATAATTTAACAGCTAACCATGATGATTTAACTACTGCAAAACCGAATATTTCCGATTTAATTGTAGCTGCAATTAATTACTTTTTCGGAGGTAGAAATAATTATCAAATTGGTGTAAATTCTTCAACAGAAAAATTGCCAATTAAGTCTAATTATCAACCACTTTATTTACAAAATAACAAATTAATTAATGTTGATACCATCGCTGATCCTTGGTTAATGTGGGATGATTTATATGGTGATACCAACAGCAACATTGATCAACAAGATTCTGTATTTACAACTATACCAGAAAAACCATTTGTAGATGATCAAATTGATGATTTATGGACATCTCAACCCAAATGGGGATTATCAAATATTCGCCGTAAAATAGGCAAAAAAGCACCGCAATCTCAAAATGAGAAATTTGAAGAAACACCCAGCCAATCCAGCCCAGGATTTAATTTTAAGCCTGACTGGATTGATGTTTCTGCCACTTCTTTAGGTTATGAAAAACACCTATTAGAACAAATTCTCGAATGGTTAGATTATTGCATATTATGGATAGAACAGATATTCACAAATATGATTTATTTCTTTAGAGGTTTATTATTAGGGAGATAGATAAGTAATATCATGTCCGGTGGAATAGTTATCATATCTGTTGGGACTGGTAATTGGTAATTGGGAAAAAATAATTATAGCTGTAGCCACAATGATTAGGACATTATTGATTTGTAAAACTTAATCATAGTAAGGGCTTCACTCTTACCTCTTCCCTCTTACCTTCTCCTATAACTAGATGATTAGCATCGCCTTAAATTCACATCCTGTAAATCCTGATTCTGAGAATTATATTTCATGGTTGTAAATGAAATACATTTAAGGCTAGAGAAATCATACTCAGAAAGGTTAAAAAACCGATGGTATCCAACATGGTTGTTACTAACGGACCACTCATTAAAGCTGGATCTAATTTCCACCGTTTTAAACCCATTGGTAATAAAGTTCCTAAAGTAACAGCCACTATTGTATTTGTAGCCATGACTGCGCCGGCAATTAAAGCTACCCATCTTTCCTGGGGTTTAGCCCAAATTAAGGAGAGGGCGATCATTGTCATTCCTAATGCTAAGGCTGTACCTAAACCTGCTAATAGTTCTTTGCGGAGGATTTTTCCCGTATCTTCTGGTGTGACTTCTCCTACTCCTAAACCCCGAATAGTTACGGTTAATGCTTGTATACCTACAGTTCCGCCGGTGTTAGAAAATATAGGCATAATCACAGCGAGGACAGGTACAGCAGCGATGACTTGTTGAAAGGGAGCGATCGCACTAGCCGCACCAATATATAATCCCATAATCCCCAATAACCAAGGTAAGCGTTTGCGAATGGTGATATGTGCAGGAGATAAAGCTTCTTCATCTCCACTCACCCCTGCCAATTTTTGGATATCTTCTGTGGCTTCTTCTTCTAAAATATCTACTACATCATCAATCGTAATAATACCGACTAACCTATCTTCTCTATCCACCACAGGCATAGCGATTAAATCATAACGCTGCATGATCCGGGCAACTTCTTCCTGTGGAGTTTCTGTTCTTACCTTGACGACATGGGGACTGGGAATATCTTTAATTAATACATCAGGAAAGGTAAACAATAGCTGACGCAAAGAAACAACACTCACTAAAGTGCGATTATCATCCGTAACATAGGCGTAATAAATTGTTTCCTTATCCTCATCCTGTAAGCGGATTTTACTTAGGGCTTCACCTACAGTTAAGCCCCGCCGCAACCGCACATATTCAGTGGTCATTACCCGTCCCGCAGTCCCTTCTGGATATCCAAGAATGGTAGATGTGGCTTGTCTTTGTTCGGGACTGAGTTGTTGCAGTAGCCGTTTGACTACTCCTGCTGGTAGTTCATCAAATAATTCTGCCCGTTCATCGGGACTCATTTCTTCAACTAAATGGACTACCTGGGCATCATGGAGGGAATTAATCAGTTCTTCCTGTATTTCTGTGGGTAAATATTCAAACACATCTATGGCTTGATCTTTATTCAGAAGGCGGAAAGCGATCGCCCTTTGTTTTTTAGGCAATTGGCTGATGTATTCCCCCACATCTACAGGTTGCAAAAAGTTAAGGTCTAATTTAAGCTGATTTAAGTCAGCAATATCTAAGGAATTGCGAATTTCCTGGGTAAGCATAATTAAAATCTCCTAAAGTCTCCCCCGCGCTGGGAGACTGTCTCGCCAGCTTAGAGGAGGATACTACTGCCATCTATTGGACTTTTGTCCATAACCTTTTGTAAAATTGAATGTCAATATGAGAATGAAAAACCATTGCTAAATGATAAGTTTAGCCCGAAATTGAGTTTTTCGATAGATGCTCGGTCATATTTTAACCATAACTCGTCATTAATACAAGTAGTGACAGGAATTTGAAGGTAAAAATTCCCAAAATCTAAATATCAATTATTGATTAAAAACTTAAAAATCAAGGCTATTTTCTTTAATATATGACTAATATTTGAGTCTTGAGATATAGGTATATTCCCCAATAGATACCCTAGAATATCTAGATATTTTATTGGTTTTACACTTCATAATTTTACCAAAAATCTATTGATTACAACTAAATCTACCATTTAATATTTGCCGTAATTTTCAATTGATCTTGACCAAATACCCTATCCACCTTTGTTGCTGTAAGTTATTTCTTCAAAAACTTTTGTCTCATCTTCATCACAAACATATTCACCTCTGGAATATTCATTCTCGAAGCAATGAGGGCAAATACCCCAATTCCCACCACAGCAGATATAGATAATTCTATTAATAAAGTAATCAACCCCTGTTTACCTAATATTTGTTGGGAAGCAACTAAAGTACCAAAACTAGCTACACCAGAGATAATACTACCAATAGTTAAACCAAAAATTGGTAATACCCATTCCTGCCAAGATAAACCATTAAGTTTGCGGTTGAGCAAAAATAACAACATCAACATTGAACTACAATTCACTCCAACCGTAGCTAAAACTAAACCTGGCGCACCAAAAGGTTGAACAAAAATAAAATCTAAAACTGCATTAAGTAAAATATTAAATGTACTAATTTTAAAAGGTGTTTGTCCATCACCTAACGCATAAAATACTCTCACTAAAACATCCCGTCCTAAATAGACAAACATCCCAATACCATAGGCAATTAAAAGAGAAGATACTAATTGAGTGGCTTCTTGTTTAAATGCTCCCCGTTGATAAACTATCTCCACAATTGGCACAGATAAAGATACCATCAAAGCCCCTAAAGGTAACATCGTAACGGCAGTCAGTAAAATTCCTTGACGAATACGTAATTTTAATTCTTGCCAATGTTCTGGAGCAGAAAGTTTAGCAAATGTGGGTAATAAAGGCAGTAAAATAATATTAGAAATTATTCCCAAGGGAGTTTGAACTAAAAGATTAGCATAGTTAAAACCTGCCGCCGCACCAGGAATAGGACTGGCAAAATAAAGATCAGTAGCGACATTAATGGGCATCATTCCTGATGATATTGTTGCTGGAGTCATGATTTTAATTACTTCTTGAACTCCAGGAGTTTTAAAATTAAATCTCAGGCGTAATGTTCCTAAACCTAACCGCCATTGGACAATTAATTGCACTAACCATTGTAAAATTCCTCCCGCTAAAGTCCCCCAAGCTAATACCATACCCCCGATTAAAGCATATTCAGGATTAATAATTGCTTTACCATATTGGAGGGCTAAAATAAGAATACCGATGATAACCGTAATACTGGATAATAAAGGACTAATAGATAATAACCAATATTGATTTGCTGCATTTAAAGTTCCAAAACCAATACCAATTAAACCAGCAAATAAGGCTAATGGTGCCATGATTTGGATTTGACGGATAGCGATCGCTCTTGTAGTTGCTTCTAAACCATGACCAACTACATCTACAATATACTCAGCACCAAAAATTTGAGCAACTGTCACCACTAACAACAACCCACCCACCAGCGTTGTCACCGTTTCTACAATAGGTGCAGCTTCCTCCTGTCTGTGTTTAGCTAAAACACTGACAATAGCACTATGTAATGGTCCATTGACACCACCAAGTAAAATTAACAGAAAACCAGGAATAATATAAGCATAACTATAAGCAGTAGCCGCCGCACCCACACCAAAAGCAGCCGCGATGATTTGTTGCCTAATTAAGCCAAATACTTTACTAATTAATGTTGCTGCGGCCACAATACCAGCAATACCAGCAAAAGAACGAGGCGGTTTTTGATCTTGTTTTTGTTCAGTCACAAATAATACCTAATAACCTCTTGTAAATTCCATATCATGAGAACATTTAACCGACAGATTCTAACATCTATCGGGTAATTTCATAAAAAATCACCTCAAACTCTATTGTCAATAAGCAGCAATTATCACCTTCAGTAGAAAAAATCATCTAAGATTTTTAGATAAAATGATGGAATGTAATTATCAAGATCGTTATCCATCTGCAAAGGAAGCACTACCAATCTCTCCCACTCAACCTATTAATAATCCATAATCTCATACTTGTGGATCAACATTACCACAACCATCTAATAATCCTTTATCTCATACTACCCATAACCATAAATTAGCAAAAATTGCTGGTGTCAGTTCAGGATTAATTATCATTAGTGGAATAATTGTATTTTTAAAACCTCCTATTGTTGAATGTCAAGGACTAACATCACCATATTCTCATCAGTAATATGAAGTAAATATCGCCTATACTCAATATTGGCAACAAGATAATTCAACAGATACCTATGGTCAAATAGTAACATTTATCTCTGTTAAAAATCAGGATGTTCAAAAAATATGTATTTGTTAACCTTAAGAGTAACTACCGCTTATCGCATTACTTACACTACATCATAAAAAGATTATGAAAGGTTTTTACCAACAGTAGAAATAATGATTAAATCATTAGGAATTAATCAGTAAGTGACAGGACTTACGCAAAATATCTCTCAAACTCTCTTTCCTTCGTGGTTCATTCTTCCGTTACTTGTACGTAAGTCCTAAGAGGATGTTTGAAAAAACACTCTCTGAAAAAATATCAATTTTATCTACTAAATAACATAAAAATGACTTCTAACAAATTTCAATTCAACTATTCTTTAATTACTAACCACAATAAACCCATCATTTTTTTCCTCCACGGTTTCATAGGGAATATTGATGAATTTGATCAAACCATCAAATTATTATTTGATAACTTTTCTTACCTAACTTTAGACTTACCAGGACATGGCAAAACTCAAGTTGATAATGATGAAAACTATACCATATCATCCATAGCACAAGCTATTATTAACTTATTAGATCAATTAAATATTGAAAAATGTTTTTTAATTGGTTATTCCATGGGCGGAAGATTAGCTTTATATCTCACTCTCCATTTTCCCCAAAGATTTATTAAAGTTATCTTAGAATCTGCCTCTCCTGGTTTATTAACAGAAACAGCAAGATTAGCCAGAATTAAAAGTGATTCTCAAATAGCTCAAAAATTATCGAGAATGACAAATCAAGATGATTTTTATAACTTTCTCAATCATTGGTATCAACAACCAATTTTTGGTGATATTAAAAATCATCCACAATATCAATCTATGCTTGAAAGTAGAATAACAAATCATCCCCTCAACCTAGTCAAATCATTGCAGTTTATGGGAACAGGTTCTCAACCTAGTTTATGGGAATTACTGACAAAAAATACAATTCCTCTATTATTATTAGTTGGTGAAAAAGATGAAAAATTTATTGATATTAATCAAGCAATGAATGAAAAATGTAATTTTATTCAATTAAAAATCATTAATCAAGTCGGTCATAACATCCACCTAGAAAATACTCTAGCATTTGTTGAAAATATTCAAAACTTTTTTTACTCGTTCCCAGACTCCGGCTGGGAATGCCCTCAAGAGGCTCTGCCTCAAGTATCAAAAATCAACCAACTCAACAAACAATAAACTTAACTTGGTAATTCCAAATAATTCCGATAACTAGAATAACGCCAATGAGATGGCTCATCAACATAACCACGTTGCACTGGATTATTATGAATATAATCTAATTTTTGTTTAAACATTTCCTCATTAGAAATTACTTGAGGGTGAAAACCTTCTTGCCAAAGTTGATAATCTTGTTTTGTTTTATGTTTTAATTTATGAAATTCTAGTTGGTTAAGTATATAAATGGCATTATTTTTATGCAGTAAATCAATAATAGAACGAGCAGTAAATGATTTAAAATTTCCGATTTCTTTAGATAAGTTAGCAGAACTAGCAATAAGATGCAGATGATTTTCCATGATGACGTAACCATACAATGTCAACCGCTGCTGATATTGGAGAAAATTGAGCGAATCTATAATAATTTGGGCAATTTCAATGTTGCCAAATAATGGCATCCAATTTACCAATGTGCAGGTAAGGAAGTGGGGTTGAGTTCCTAATACATGATAGCGGCTGCGTCCCATTGAATTTGTTTGATTTATAGTGGTATTAAGGTGAGGCAGAGCCTCTGGAGGACTTTCCCAGCCGGAGTCTGGGAACTAGGGGAAAACGTGAGGCAGAGCCTCTATGGGGCATTCCCAGCCGGAGTCTGGGAACGAGAGTGGAGTTTACCATCTTTGACTTGCACAACAGGATGATTACAACGTCTTACTAATTGTTCATCGTGGGTGGTAATAATTACTGTTGCACCAAAGGAATTTAACTTTTGAAAAATTTGAATTACTTGCCAAGATTAGATTTCCCCTGTTAATATTCCCAAGTTTTTACATCTCTGGCAGTAAAACAATAAATCAAGGATTTCAATGCAAATTCTGGTAAGGCTAACATCCGTCGCCAACGCCAAGGTTCTTGATATAATCTATACAGCCATTCTAAGTTATTATTGGCTAACCAATGGGGAGCGCGTGTTTTTGTTCCTGACCAAATATCAAAACTGCCACCAACGCCTACCCAAGTGGAATGAGGACACAAATGGCGATGTTTTGCAATCCATAATTCTTGACGAGGTACGCCTAAACCAACAAAGATAATTTGTGGTTGTAGTTCGGTTAGGGTTTGTAATAATTGTTGTTCTTCTTCTGGGGAATGATAACCAGAATGTGTCCCCAACATTTTTAATGTAGGCAGTTTTTGTTTCCATAAATCTGCTGCTGTGGCGGCTATTCCTGGTGCGCCTCCGTACAAAAATATGGATGCAGATATTTGTTTTTTGGCAACTGTTTCTAATAATTTTTCTGCTAGTTCAATTCCTGGACAACGTTGTATGTCTTGTCCCAGCAAGTATTGTAAATAGAGAACAACTCCTGCTCCGTCGGGAATTACTAATTCAGCATTTTTAATTACTTTTGCTAAGGCTAGATTCCGTTCTGCTTGCATGGTCATTTCTGCATTTAAGGTGACGACGTGAGTTCCTTGACCTTGCTGTAAACAATCTATCAACCAGTCGGGATAATCTTTCATGACATGGACTGGTAAACCTAGTACGGAAAATGCTTGCGGTAGTTTAAACATAATCTTTTTAAAATTAAATTTACGATATGTTTTATGACACTAAGTTTAACAAATTTCTGGGTAAGAAGATCCTATCATTTGATACTGATAATTACTATTTTTTTGGTTACATATAATTAATTACTTATCATCAAGTTTTCAGATCATCAGGACGATCAATATCTGCTAAAGGTGGGAGAGAATATATTGATAGATCATGGTTTTGGGCAATTTTTAATGTTTGTATTAATACTTGATCAGTACCCCAGTGAATATTAGTAAATAATTCTGGTATTGGTTGTTGCAAGCCAATTAAGTAATAACCGCCATCTACGGCTGGGCCCAGTACCAAGTTAAACGTTTTTAATTGCTGAAAGGCGGTGGCTAAAATTTGCGAATTGAGACTGGGACAGTCTGTACCGATAATGATCACTTGTTCTGCTTTTTGTTGAAAGGCATTGGTGAGCGATCGCTCCATTCTGATACCTAAATCTCCCTCCCCTTGAGTCTGATATTCTAAATCATTTCCTAACCAATTTTGCATTTTTTGTAAATTACCGCCAGTAAATCGTATTTCTACGGATATTCTGATGATATTTGCTAATTTTTGTACTTGGGAAATAGTAGATTCTGTCATTTGCTGGTGTAAATTAGCAGCACCAATTTCTCCCACGGCTGGTATGAGTCGGGTTTTGGTTTTCCCTGGTTCTGGATACCGGGTAAAAATAATTAGGTGTTGTTTACAGGTTTTCAATTTAGTGGGTGGTCAAGATTCAAATTTGGCTGCTATTAGAGATAGGGCAACTATGGGGGCTGTAACTGCGCGGAGAATGCGACGACCCAGGGAAATAGGTATAAAACCTGAGTGTACAGCTATTTCTAGTTCTTGATCTGTCCATCCTCCTTCTGGTCCGATAGCAATAATTATTTTATCAGTAATATTATGGATTATCTGCTGTAAATGGGGATAGTCGCCACGGGTTTCACAGATGTAACGATGATCAGCAGTAAAGTTTTGTATAGCTGTATTAAAAGTGATTGGTTCTAGGATGGTGGGAACGATGGTTCTTTCTGATTGTTCTGCGGCTTCTGAGGCTATGCGCCGCCAACGTTCTAGTTTTTGTAAGCTGGGATTTAAGAGGGTGCGATCGCTCAAAATGGGTACAATACAAGTTACTCCTAATTCTGTACAATACCGGACAATTTCATCAAAGCCATTACCCTTGGGTAAGGCCATCATCAAGGTAATAGATAGGGGTAATTCCTGATTAGTTTCCAGTTGCTCTAAAATCTGTGCTTGTTCTCCTTGTAGCTGTGCTAACCACCATTTACCCATCCCATCCATGGCAATAAATTTGTCACCAGCTTGCAAACGCAATACCCGCCATAAATAATGTTCCTGTTGCGATGTTAATAATAGTTGATTGGCGTGAAGTTGTTGAGGGGTAATGGTAATGCGTTGAAGTTGTGACATTATGGGAATAGGCAAGAGGCAATAGGCAAGAGTGAAGAAGACTATAACTAGGAACTTGCGTTACCTACTTATTTACGGCAGATTGCAGATCAATGAGGTAGATAATTTAAATTAAAACCTATACACAAAACCTGTTTTACTTCTGACTCGGTGACTCGGTGACTCGGTGAATTCTGCTCTATTGTGTTTGTAATAATTGCTGAAACTGCTTTATCCCTCTGATTTTATCAAAATCGGGGTCGCTTTTGGCCAGATCCTGATATTTTTGGGGGAAAAGTTTAATAGCTTGTTTCAGGTTTTCTACAGCTAATTCTGGATTGTTTTGCAAGGCATAATTACAGGCTTTATTATAATATGCTTGATGCAAATTAGGTTGGATAGTAATTGCTTGATTGTAAGAGGCTAAGGCTTCTTTGTAGCGTTGCAATTTTGTGAGAGCAATTCCGCGATTAATCCAAGCTTCATGTTTACTTGGTTCAATTGTAATGGCTTCATTGTATGATTTTACAGCTTCTTCGTAACGGCGTAAAGAGGTTAAAGCATTGCCTCGATTATACCAAGCTTGAATCTGATTAGGACGAATAGATATCGCTTTATCATAAGATTCTACAGCTTCTGTATATTGTTGCAAAGCAATTAAGGCATTACCACGATTAACATAAGTTTCTGGACTATCATGTTTGAGTGCTATCACCTGATTATAGATGACTAAAGCTTCTTGATAACGGTGGCTATCTAATAAACCATTACCTTGGAGTAATAGGTTTTCTGCTTTTTGACTATCTTGTACTTCTGTAATCAGTTGGTTAACATTGGTTTGTTGAACTACTTGTTGAGCATTGTCAGATGAAGAATTTGCTAAATCATTACAACCAATTAATAAGCAACTGATTAAACTAGAGGCAATTAAGCGCTGCCAAATTACCATACTGCACCTACAAAACTCATATTATGATCCTAAAACTGATTGACATTTAAAAGTCGTATCAAAATCAACTGATTCTTACTAAATTGTTTTCTGATTATATAAACTAAAAATGAAGATTTGGATAAGGTTATGATAAATTAGCCATAGGATACCATATCCAATCTCAAGCAATCAATTTGTAAGCATTAGGCTATCAGCCGTCCGATAACATCAATTCCATCATTGTATAAAATTTACTCATCTATGGCAATCTTTATTATATAGCAATCCGTTTTGATTTCTGAATGGATTTGTGTAGGACGGAAATTAGATAACAGAGAATAAATTAATATATGGGAATCTGGTTTGATTACTCATAGCGAAGGATAGTGTTAGCCATATTTTCCTACCTAGGAAGGCAAGAGGATTCGAGAATATAAAGGTGTACCGAGTTCCGTTCAAAAATCAAATAGGAGTTCTATATACTTTATTAGATTGGGGAAACGCTATATAATACGTTGAATATAGGTATTTTTACAGCCCTTGGGTTTGTGGTGAGACGATTGGAGGAAAATTATAAAGTATGACTATTCATGAATCTGATACATCTCACCCATCTTCTCCAGAGATTAGGCAGGAAGATGAATTAGAAATAGATGACAGTGAGCAGTTATTCGTAGAAGAAGAAAAGCTTAACAAATCAGTATTTTTACCATCTTCTCTGAAAACAAGTTTGTTAAAGAGAACGTCGTCCCTGCTAGAAAATAAATCCCGCATTGAGGTAGTAATTACCCCTAGAATTTTGTTATTTACAACTTTAGCGATCGCCTTGGATCTCATTGGTATAGTTACTAATAACTCATTTCTAGGGATTTTAGGAACTATCCCCACCTTGTTTTTATCATTGTGGATACTTTTCCCCCGCTTGCAAGATGTCATCCGCGAGTGGTTTTCACCCCAAGACAAACATCTATTTATTGGTTTGGTAGGCATTATTGTCGCCATAATTGGCTTATTAAAGTTTACAAATTTGGGGAATATTTTACTGCGTTGGGGCAGTAGAATCAACTGGGAAGCATCGGGAACTTTAGCCGAATGGTTTGGGGCATTAGGACAAATTGCGATCGCTATTATTGCCGTTTATGTAGCTTGGCGACAATATATAATTTCTAAAGATTTGACTATCCAACAAAACCTACTGACAGTACAGCAAAACATTATCACCCAACAACAAACCATAGATTCCTACTTCCAGGGTATTTCCGATTTAGTCTTAGATGAAGAAGGATTATTAGAAGATTGGCCACAAGAAAGAGCGATCGCTGAAGGACGTACCGCCGCCATATTTAGTAGTGTAGATGGCAGTGGTAAAGCCAAAATTCTCCGCTTTCTCTCCCGTTCTAAATTACTTACGCCTCTACAGCGCGATCGCCGTTTAGGGAGAGCTATTCTTGATGGTAGTGGTGGTTACGCCGAAGATCGTTTAGAAGGAGTCCGCGTCATAGATTTAGGTGTCATGTTAGCCGGCGCTGATCTTGCTGACAATGACTTACGATGGACAGATTTAAGTGAAGCTAATCTCATCCGGGCTAATCTGAGTGGTTGTGACCTCGTAAAAGCCAATCTTTCCCGCACCATCTTATATGATGCCAACCTCAGCGACAGTGATTTAAACGGAGTTCGTCTCTTTTACGGTGCAGTAGAACAAGCATCCCCCCGCAGTCGCAGCGAACCCCCCAATTATGAAACCGGAGAACACACCGGCGCAGTCATCGAAAACGCCAACTTTACCAACGCCCAAAGAATGTCCGACTCCATCCGTTATTACTGCTGCGCTTGGTGTGGAGAAAAAAGCCGCAAAACAATCCCCGGAGGTTGTGCTGACATTCCCAACAAACTCGGTAGATAATCCCCCATCCTCCCCCAAAACCGTAGGGGCAATCCCCCCGTGGTTGCCCGATGAATCGGGGTAGGCACGGGGACGGGGTAGGCACGGGGACGGGGTAGGCACAGGGACGGGGTAGGCACAGGGACGGGGTAGGCACAGGGACGGGGTAGGCACGGGGACGGGGTAGGCACGGGGACGGGGTAGGCACAGGGACGGGGTAGGCACAGGGACGGGGTAGACACGGGGGCGCTACCCCTACTGTACGCGCTGACAATATTCTTGAGTAGGTGTCACAGAAACAACCTCTACCTCCACAGGAGTTTCTGGAGTGGGATTAATAATAAACTCGCTGGGACCCTCATGGGGTTTTTGGGGATTTCCCCAATCATAGGTATAACCTAAACCAGTCCAAGGATAATATTCCTGTTTACTGTTGGTGTAGGAATTGGTATATATTGCCTTCACCACAGGACTGGTATCAGGAACAGGAACAGGCAAAAGATTACAACCAGAATCATTAATTTCTCCATCAATACATGGTCTAGTTAAATCTTCTGCTTTCACCCACATTTCTACAAAATGAGTTTTAGTAGAATATTTATTTAAAATTAACCCCAAATACTGTTGTAACCGCAATGAAAGTTCCACATTATCAGGAATATTGTTATTACTTGGTTGATATTTCTGACAAAATTGTTTTACTTGTGGTACTGCGGTAAACCAAGTTTGATAAGCTAAAAGTTTTTTTGCACCTATAGGCCAATCTGCACTTGGGTTACTTGTATATTTCCAAGTTGACATTAAATACTCTATTTTACTATTATTTTCTCGCCATTTAACTTGAGGATTATTGGGAGATAATGCCCAAAGATTATTCACTACTTCATCTGCTAGAGGTTGTTTAGCATCTTCAATACTTGCGGCTAATTCCTGTTTGAGCAGATTATAAGTTTCTGGTTGATATTGCAATAGATAATCATACACATTTTGGGTGACTTCTACCGCTAATGCTCTATTTTGCCATCCAGAAACTAGAAAAATACAGCAAACTAATCCGACAAATAATTTATGCAGCCAGTTTTTCATTATTCATCACCTGGAAGTTTCAATTTGATATCCAGGACTTACGCTAAAAATCATGAGTCAGATCCCCGATTTTTTAGATAAATCGCGGATCTTGGGCTTCATAGATATCATAAGTAAGTCCTCAGATTAAGGCTGATTCTACCGGAAAACACCATTTGTTTTGTATTAATTATTATTAATAAATGATTCAAAATACTTAACTTGTCATCACAGACTGGCATTTTTGACTTTTTATCAATATATTAAGAATAGTAAATAATTCTTGCATTTTAGCTCCATATCATGTGTAGGCAGATGTATTACCACCACTTGGTAACAGATGAAACAGAAAAATATGGAAAATTAACTAAAAATTTATAGATAAATGAGGAAAATCAACAGTGACAACATCCCTCAAACTCTTTACCACCTCTGACGAACAGCAGATTAGCGACTTTTTTCAAGCCTCCGCAGGTCAATGGCATTCTGAACGACGTTATTATACTCTTCCCCAAGGAGAAACCAAGGAAATAGAAAGTATTATCACCATCCGATTTTTAGAACCAGGATGTGAAGAGTTAGTAAAACTAGCCCAACTCCATAATTTAAGCGATATTAGAAGTTTAAGCTGTGGTGCTGAAGTTTCCTGGCAAAGTACAGATATCATCAAAGCCAGACAAGAATCCCAAGGATTAACCCTGTTTGGTGCTTTAGGCAATGTATTATACAGAGATAGAGGTTTTGCCACCTCTAAACCTGTTACCGCTAACTATTATTTCTCCAGTCCCCAAATTCTCAGTTTACGAACTGAATACAATAATTCCGTATTTGAGGAAGAAATTAAACTCATTGGTAGTAAATATCGCACCAGACAAAGCATCATTTCCCGTGCTGGTGAACAGTTAATGATTGGTCAATATTTGGAAAAGCGTATATTAGGTGATAGGTGACAGTGAACAGGGGTGAACGGAAATTCGCCCCTACCTCCTGCTGGTTGGTGAGCGAAGTCGAACCACTGTCTCCTTTCCACTAAGGATATAAACCTCTATCAGTCAAAGCTTGCGCAACTCTACCCACACCCAAAGTATAGGCAGCTAACCTTAAATTTACCCGCCGTGTTTTTGCCTCTTGCATTACCTTATCGTAAGCCTGAATCATCAAATGTTCCATTTCCTTATTAACTCGTTCCTCATCCCAAAATAGATAAGAAAGACCTTGTACCCATTCCAAATAACTAACCACCACACCCCCAGCATTGGCCAAAATATCTGGTAATACGGTGACACCTCGCGCTTCCAGAAGTTGGTTAGCTTCTAAAGTCACAGGCCCATTGGCAGCTTCAGCAATAAATTGGGCTTTAATTTCATGAACATTTTCTTCAGTAATTTGGTTTTCTAAAGCTGCGGGAATTAGCACATCACAAGGTAAAGTCAGCAAGTCTGCATTACTAATGGGTTTAGCTTGAGGAAAACCGACCACACTACGACGATTTTCAGCAGCATAAGCTTTAACAGCCCCAATATCAAGACCATTTTCTGCAAAGATCCCGCCAGCACCGCCAGAAACCGCGATGATTTTCGCCCCAGCTTGATGTAATAATTCAGCCGCAGCACCGCCCACATTACCGAACCCTTGAATGGCAATTCTCGCACCAGCAACAGATTTACCATGATCTCTAAGAGATTCACGGACAATAATCATTACACCTCGTCCCGTCGCCATTTCTCGTCCTAAAGAACCACCAATAGAGAATGGCTTACCTGTAACCACTCCAGGGACGGAATGACCAACATTTACAGAGTAGGTGTCCATCATCCAGGCCATTTCCCTGGCGGAAGTTCCCATATCTGGGGCGGGTATATCTACGGATGGTCCAATATCTTTAATTAATTCACTAATATAACGGCGGCTGATGCGTTCTAATTCCCCTACACTAAACTTTTTGGGGTCTATGGGAATGCCACCTTTACCTCCACCGTAGGGAATACCTAATAAGGCACATTTCCAAGTCATTAACATGGCTAGGGCGGATACTTCCCGTAATGTTACGGCTGGATGATAGCGAATCCCCCCTTTATAGGGGCCTAAAATATCGGAATGTTGTACCCGATGTCCAGCAAAAACTCGTACTTCCCCGTTGTCCATTTTGATGGGGATGGAAACTGTGACTACTTTGCGGGGATTGCTCAGTATTTCTACTATACCTGCATCTAATTTTAATTCTTTAGCTGCCCATTCTAAATAGTTACAAGCTTGATCATAGGGGCAAATGTGGGCGGGAGATTGTGTTTCCACAAAAAGGAGAGATGTTGCAACCATAATATTCACTCCTCATCACAGTATCTTTGTGAACCGGATTTATATAGTTAGCTTACCCTCTTTTTTTCAAAAGATGTCAATTTTGTAGTTTTTGTTACAGTTTTAAATCTGTAGTTATGAAATATAAAGTCAGAATCACCAATTAGACGGATTAAAGGATTTCACAGATTACAGCAGTTTTTACGTAATTCCACCACAGAGGTTCCATGGAATGTCTCTACAATAGTTTTAAACTTTGTTTTGTTGTCATCGAACTCTTGAAACTGTTACCTGTCATCACGATAGAGCATAAACCGACCTCTGGGATCTCTGTCCGAACCTCTCTCCTGGAAGAAGAGAGGTTTTACAGTTTAGGAAAATTGTTGAGCATAATACCGCGCATATCTGCCTTGTAATGCTAACAATTCTTCATGATTTCCTGATTCGACTATTTGCCCTTTTTCTAATACTAAAATACGATCGCATTTCCTGACAGTTGATAATCTATGGGCAATAATTAAAACTGTACGATTTTGCATTAATCTTTCCAAAGCCTCTTGTACTAAAGCTTCTGATTCGGAATCTAATGCGGATGTGGCTTCATCTAGGATTAATATTTGTGGGTTGAGAAGGACTGCACGGGCGATCGCAATTCGCTGTCTTTGTCCTCCTGATAAATTCACACCGCGCTCACCTACCCAAGTTTGATAACCTGCTGGTAATTGCTGAATAAATTGATCAGCATTGGCAATTTTTGCGGCTGCTTCTACTGCTGACAAATCAAAATCATTTTGGCCAAAAGCAATATTTTGGGCAATAGTTCCCGAAAACATTATTGTTTCTTGGGGAACAATCCCAATTTGTTTTCTTAAACTATTTAATGTCACATCCCGAATATTTATCCCATCTATGAAAATTTCCCCAATTTCCGGATCATAAAATCGAGGTAGGAGATTCACAAAGGTAGTTTTACCAGCACCAGAAGCACCGACAAGGGCAATGGCTTGTCCTGGCATTACTAATAAACTAATATTATTTAATACAGGTTCTCCTGATTTATAGGCAAAAGTAATATCAGAATATTCAACTTTGCCATTTACGGCAGGTAGGGTGATAGCATTAGGTTTTTCTAATACCGTGGGTTGAATTTTTAATAACTCGAAAACCCGATCAACTGATGCCTCACCTTGTTTAAATTCATTATAGTTATTAGTAGTATGACCGATAGGATCAATTAACAAAGCTGCTGCTGTTAAATAACTGAAAAATTCACCTACAGTTAAATTACGTTGAGATATTTGCCAAGTTCCTACCATCAGCAAAGATAAAGCACTCACAGCTTCTAAAAATCCGACAATGGGTATTTGAATTGCTTTTAATCTTTCGGTGGAATATTTAGCTTTAAAACTGCGTTCTGCTTCATGGGTAAATCTTTCTATTTCGTATCTTTCGGCTGCAAAAGCTTGAATTAAACGAATACCGCTAAAAACTTCGGTTAAAATAGCAGATAAATCGGAAATACGATTTTGACTTTTGAGAGAAAATTTTCGTAATCTTTCCCCAAACCAACCAATTAAAATTCCCATAATTGGGGCAACAATTACCGTAGCTAAAGTCAATTGCCAATTCAAATAAATCATGTAGATGGGAATAGCAATTAACTGTAAAGCACAGGGAATAAAATCATGAAATAGCTTATTAATAACTTCGCCAACTCTGTCCACATCTTCCGTTAGACGATAGGATAAATCTCCAGCTTTTGCTGTTTCAAAATAGCTGAGATTGAGTTTTTGTAAATGTGCGTAAACCTGTTGACGTAGGTAAAAAGCCACCCGTAACGCTGCCCTAGCCATGTATAAATCTTGCACAGACTGAAAAAAGCCTCTGATCAGAAATATGACAGCGCTGATACCTGCTAATTGAGCGATCGCTAATACATTACCATCACCAAAGGGAACGGCCAACTTACCCGCGACATTAATCAGGGTTAAAGTTGCCAGTACATATCCAAAAATTCCCACAAAACCCTTAGCGATAGTTTCCCACTGGGTGCGGATATAGGGTAAAAGTTGCCAATAATTAGAACGTTTTTTCAAGTCGTAACATCCACAAAAAATATTTGCCTTTGTTTGACGCTACCAGTTTTTGGCGATCTTTGCTAATTTGGTAACTGGGAAAAATCCCTACCTTCCTAACCAACTTTTGATCACATCCAAAAGACTAGAACCACCCCAGACTAAAGCCAAAAGAATTGAGGTAGTTAAAATTGCTCCCATCAAACACAGGACTAAACCACCTAAACTAATAGCACCATCATCTTCTGATAAACCAAAAGCTGTGACGAAAATGCCCATTGCCGGTAAAGTGTTAGTTCCAGGGATAGGAATCATCATCGAAATGGCCATCAGAGCGATCGCACAACCCATAGTAATTCTACCGGGTAATGTGGTACAGATATAAGATAGACGTGGCTTGGCGATCGCCTCAATCCTTTGTAACCAAGGAAGTCCTGCTTTCAAAAATCCCTGAACTGTAGATAGTTGCAAAGGATAATTAAGCATCTTCTGAGGTAGCCAAGGGGTTTTAGCACCTGCAATTAACTGTATCGCTAACAAGAAAATCAGCACTCCAAAAGGAGTTGAGTACCCAGGTGCAGGAACTGGTAAAGCTGAAGGTAGAGACAAAATCACCAACAAAAACCCAAAAATTCTTTCTTGAGCTAACAATAAAATATCAGATAAACTAACTTGTTCTGATCTTTCTTCTTCAAAAAAATACCGTTGCAATTCCTTGGACAGTTTAGCCATATATTCCCGTAAATTATTACAATTTGGTTTAAATTATATATCACGTAACCGTTTATTTTCAAAAATCATTATTTATTGGCTCTATTTTCTTGAATTACATGAATAATTCATCGTAATAAAGAAACAACAATCATCAAGCAAATTATTGGTAATAGATACTTATCTAATTATTCTCCTAGCAAAGATTTACCCAAGAAAAAAGCCAATCAATAGACCAGATTCATCAAAAATAATTCCCCATACTCCAAAGTAACCCAAAGATTTAATTAATTCTCGTAAATTAAACGGTATAAGATATAATTTGGTAAATAAGTAAGTCATTTTCCAAAAATCGAGATATTTTACAAAATGTAAAATTACTCAAAGTCTTTTCCCTCTTACCTTTTGCCTGCCTCCACGGAAAGACTTTTTCAGCAAACCCTACTTAATTTGCATTTTACATTTTAGCGTTGATAAATTTATAAAATTCCCCAATCAGATTAAGTTTAGATAAATTTTGCCATAGATATTGGACTGAGAGCGAAAAATGTCAAGATATTTAAAAGTGCTGAAACTATTTTGGAGTGCCTCCATCTCCGCTGAAATGGAATATCGGATCAATTTTATCATTGCTGCTATCAGTAGCTTAGGTAATTTATTAGGTAGTATGTTTGGTTTGTTCCTATTTTACCGTACAGGCTACACCTTTACTGGTTGGTCATGGGAAGCAGCTTTAGTTGTCCTGGGAATTTTTACTTTATTGCAAGGTTTTAGTGCAACTTTTCTTGCTCCCAACTTAAATAGAATTGTGCGCCATGTCCAGGAAGGAACTTTAGATTTTATCTTATTAAAACCTATCCGCAGTCAATTTTGGTTATCTTGTCATACCCTGTCACCTTGGGGAATATCAGATATAATTTTCGGATTACTAATTATTGCCTATGCAGGTACAAAACTCAACTTAGGAATTGACAAATATTTATTATCTATTTTCCCTTTATGTTGTGGTTTTGTTATTCTTTATAGCCTGTGGTTTATTCTAGGAGCAACTAGTATTTGGTTTGTGAAAATCTACAATATTACTGAAGTATTAAGAGGATTATTAGACGCTGGTAGATATCCAATTACAGCTTATCCCGTCGCTTATCGCTTTTTCTTTACCTTTGTAGTTCCAGTCTCTTTTTTAACTACTATTCCCGCCCAAGCTATGTTAGGAAAAATTGAATTTACCTGGTTTCTAGCTTCAGGATTTTTAGCTTTGATGTTATTTTTCATTTCTACTCAGTTTTGGCGGTTTGCTCTGCGCTTTTATACCAGTGCTTCCAGTTAATTATCAATCATGAACCCCAACTCCGCAAGCGAGGAGGGGGCTATGATCTAATTTATTAAAGTGCATATCGCTATATGATGTCTGAATCTTTTATGAAAAAATTGGTTGTAAATCTAAAATAAATCCTGATAATACATCTTCTCCTGATAAACTTGTAGGAGATTCTAAAATTTCTATTTCTTGGTTTTGGCGATAAATTTCTACTTGTTTATTCTTCGGATTAATTAACCAACCTAAACGCAAACCATTGGCGATATATTCTCGCATTTTGGCTTGAGTATCTTCTAAATCATCGCTTTCAGAAACTAATTCAATCACAAAATCAGGACATAAAGGCAGAAACCTTTTTCTTTGTTCTGGTGTAAGTGTATTCCATCTTTCTATCTTTATCCAAGACACATCAGGGGAACGGGTAGCACCATTAGGTAATTTAAAACCTGTGGAAGAATCAAAAGCTTTTCCTAAACCTTTTTGGCGATTCCAAAACCAAACTTGTCCGCCTAATTCTAGGTTTCTATCTCCCGTTTCTCCTCCTGTTGGTGACATGATACTTAATTCTCCTTGAGCGGATAATTCTAAACGTAAATCTTTATTAGCAGCGACTATCTTCACAAATTTATCATCTGTGAATTTTAGTGATTCTGGTATTTGTAAAGTTATAGCACTCATGATTTATTCCTCGTGACTAAAACACCCCACCCCTAGCCCCTCCCCGCAAGCGACGAGGGGAACTGGATCTCGTTCCCAGTCTCAGGCTGGGAATGCTTTCCGAGAGGTTCTACCTCCCATTTTAACGATATTTTTAACCTAAACCCAGAAAACCAGAAATTAAAGGTAAAAGTTTACTGCATTGTTCAACTAAATTTGCAGCACTGGGTAAACCAGTAATAATCCCTTTTAACATTGTGATTGCTGTGTCTGCTAAATCTTGATTTTCTTTTGGATTTTGGGCAGCATCAGCTAAAGATTTGACTTGTTTGAGTGCTTTTTGTTTATCTTTGTCTGTTAAATCTTTATCAGCCTCAATTGCTGTTTTTAATTGGGTCAATAATTCTTTAATTCCCGGTTTCTCAGGTTCAGATGCTGATGGTAATTCATTAATGGTATTTGTGACTGTACCACTGATTTCACCTAAATTTAAAGCTTGTCCACTGGCGTTAAAATCTCCGCCGATACTCCCAATTTCAACTTTACGGCTAGAATCGTTAGTCATGTTTTTATTCTCCACTTTATTATCAACTTGAACATTTATAGGTTTATTAGATAATAGTTTAACAATTTCTGTCATCTCTGCACTTTGTTGGCGATAAATAACTATCTCATTATTTTTAGCTTGTAATTCTGCTTTATATTTTTCTTCTACTGCTGCTAATGCTAATTGATAATTTTGAGTAAAATCATTGTGAATCTTTTCTTTATCAGCATGATCAGGAACAGCAACTTTAACAACAACTACACCATCACCTTTATTTTCAATACTCTGGATAGATAATTCTGTATCTCCATTTTCAACTTGCACTTTTTTGAAAGCAGTAATAAAAGCTTTCCAGTCAATACCGTCGCGGAAAATTAAATCAACAGTATTTAAAACTTCTTCAAATAATTTAGTAAATTCTCCTGGTTGAAATTCGCTACTACTAGGACGACGTTCGCGGTCATCTGTTCCTGGTTTGGGATATTCTAAAAGATAGACAAAACGACAATCTACATTATCTAATATAGTTGTACTTTCAATATTCCAAGCTTCCACACAAGCACCTGTCATTTGAGCATTGGTGAAATTAGTGCCGACGGCTTGAGTCAGAGTCAAATTTGCATATTCTAAATTAGCTTCTGCAAAAGTAGCTGCAAAAATATCAGCACCTTTTAAGTTAGCATTTTTTAAATCTGCACCTCTTAAATTTGCACCTTTGAGGTTTGCACCAATATAAAATTTTTCTCTACCATTGAGAGTAACCAGTAAATTGAGAACAGCACGGTTAGTTAATATTGTTTCTCCCGGCCTAGCTAAATCAAGTTTTTTCACTTCATAAAAACGAGTGCGTGTTAGGTTGGTATTTCTGAAATCTGTGTTTTTGAGGGTTGCACCTGTAAAATCAGCATCAGTTAAATCAGCACCACAAAAACTTGTTCCACCTGTAGCAGCAAAAGCGACAGCAAATGAACGAATCCAAGGATCTCTTTCATCACCCTTAAAACTACGCCAACCTATATAAGTACAAAAAACAACAAAGACTACGGCTACGGCTAGGGCTACGGCTAGGGCTAGGGCTACGGCTAGGGCTACGGCTATTAAACCCTTGCGAATAGTGACAATACAAAAGATTGTCACCATAACTAGGCCAACTATTCCAATAATAAAGTTTTCAGAATTTTTTGTATCAAAAGCATATACTATTAATGCAGTAATGAAGATTGATAAAAACCCTGATAGCACTGACTGTAGGAACGTAATTATTAGTAACCCAATTACCCAACGTCGCTGTAGTCCAGCTTTAGCACCAGTAAAGTCAGCGTCTTTGAGGATAGCATTGGTAAAGTTTGCCCCTCTAATATCAGATTTGCTAAAGTTAGCACCTGTCAGGTCTTTACCTTTAAAAGAGCGCCCTTGAAGATTTTGACCGGAATAGTCTGGCGGCATAATCACGTCAGCAAGAGTTTATTTATTAGATTTTATACTTCTTTGTGGGTATTATTCCCAGTTTTGGTTAAATTTTATTAAATTTAGCTTTTCTTAATACAGGTAAATATTTTTAAACTAAATTAAAATAAGAGTTAACTTTTTCAGAAGGATTATGAACAATCAACTCTATGAACAAGATTTTAACGTTTGGCGAGAAACTATCATTAAAAAAATCAAACAACAAGATTTTAATGATATTGATTGGGAACATTTATTATTAGAATTAGAAGATATGGGAAAATCAGAAAAACGGTCATTTCTGAGTAATCTAACCATCTTAATTGCCCACTTACTCAAGTTAACCGTTCAAGCTGATGCTCCCGAAATGATGAAAGGAAGTTGGTACAGTTCTGTTACTGAACATCGCTTTCGAGTTAGAAAAGATTTAGGAGAAAATCCTTCTTTTAAAAATTATCTCAATGAAATTATTTTTATTGCTTATGCTGATGCTCGTAAATTGGCAATTAAAGAAAGTAAAAATGCTAAATTGGGATTGAGAAAACCAGAGGAAACAGAATATCCTCTTGATTTTCCTTTTACTATAGAACAGTTATTAGATGAAGATTTTTATGGGGAGTTTGAGGGGTGATATCAAATTGTTGTCTAAATAATCAACCCAAGGATCAGTATATATGTAAGAATCTGGTAAATAACAATTACCAGATTCAAGGAAAAAAATAACTTGTCCTACGATAACACTTGTAAGTACCTAGCGGAAACCTATCCTCAAGATTTTGCCAGATGGTTACTAGCTGCTGAAGTATCAGAGGTGGAAATCTTGAAAACCGAACTTAATCTCGAACCTATACGCGCAGATGCGGTGATTTTCCTCAAAGTCGGTAATAAAATTTTACATTTAGAGTTCCAAACTACACCGAAATCGAAAACACCCCTTGATTTTCGGATGCTTGACTACTACACTCGCTTAAAACGTCAATATGGGTGTGAAATTGTGCAAGTTGTGATTTTTCTGCAAGCCACAACTTCCGAAATGGTGTTTAATAGTCAATATGTAGACACCAATACTATCCACAAATATAGAGTTATACGGATGTGGGAAGAGGAAGCAGCGTTACTACTCGCTAACCCTGCATTATTACCATTAGCAACTTTAGCAAAAAGCGACTCACCCGAAAATCTTTTAAACCAAGTTGCCTCTGCTGTAAATACAATTGAATCAAAGAAAGCACGGGATAATATTTCCGTTTGTACACAGCTTTTAGCCGGGTTAAGATTTAATAGAAATCTACTTAAACAACTGTTTCAGGAGGATATTATGGAAGAATCTTGGGTTTATCAGGATATTCTGCAAAAAGGTGAGGAAAAAGGTAAAAGAAGAGAAGCACTAGAATTGATTTTCCGTCAGTTAAAACGCCGCTTTGGGAATATTCCAGCCAAAATAGAACAGCAACTTCCTAATTTGGGATTAACTCAACTGGAAGATTTAGCCGAAGAATTATTAGATTTTTCGCAAATAGATGATTTAGTTAAATATATGGCGAATATTTCCTAACAACAAACACCATTATTATCCTCGTTCCCTGGTTCTGCCGGGGAATGCTATATTTAGCGGTAGTTCTTTAATAACGTAACTTGCTAATTAGAGAAATTGTCACTGCCGAATTTAGTCATGTGGAAGGTTTAAAGATGGAAGATTGGAAATTATCCAGAGAAAATAAATGAAAAATTGCTATAATTATACAAATAACTCAAATACCTACTTTATCCATATTATAAGGAATAAATAACTATGTCTCAACTGAATTTAATCAATAAACAAGAAGTCACTAATACTATCAAAGAAAATTATCTGACAGAAATTTTACGCGAAATTCAAACCACACCTAAAGAATATTGGCCGAACTTACTACAAATAATGCGCGTCTTCCGGGAAAGCGTTACTTTTAAAACCGAGTTATTAAACCATAACCAACAAGAAATAGATGCACAACAGCAACAAATTTTAAATCAACAACATCAAGGACTTAAATAATTAACAAAAGAATGGATCGAAGAAGGAGAACTACAAGAGCAAACAGAAACTTGGGAATATTTACGTCAATAAATTGATGAAAATCCCTTTTAAACCTGATATAAATTTCCATGAATAAATTAGTTTTACTCGATACCAATATTTTAGGACATACATGGTAACAAATCCTAAAAACATTAATCTAATTTTTGTAGGTTGGGTAGAACGAAGTGAAACCCGACATTAGCGTGAGGATAGTAAGAGTTGTTGGGTTTCGTTGCTGGACCCAACCTACAACTGATATATATTTTGATGCTTGGTTTGCAAACAGCTTATATTAAGCTTGATGCTGTTTTAGCAGGACTCCAGAGTTTTGTTCATAACTACTTCATTAACTTAATTTCCGTAGTCTGGAGGATGTGGTTTGAAGTTATCTATAAAATTATGTATGTCTAGACTAGATAGGAAATAGAAATTATGAAAGTAAATTTACAACTTGCGCTTAATGATGCTGGTATGGATATCAATCAACCCAGCACTCAACGTCAATTAGCAATTTCGGTTTCTGCTAGTGGTGAAACCATAGATCGAAATGTGCCATTGAATTTATGCTTGATTCTCGACCATAGCGGTTCAATGATGGGAAAATCCCTAGAAACCGTGAAAAATGCGGCTTGTTTGTTGGTAGACCGACTCAGTTCAGAAGATCGCCTCAGTGTAGTTGCTTTTGACCACCGGGCTAAGGTTTTAGTCCCAAATCAGTTAATTACAGATCGCCAACAGATTAAACAGCAAATTAAGCAACTTACCGCCGATGGGGGAACTGCCATTGATGAGGGTTTGCGTTTAGGCATTGAGGAGTTAGCGAAAGGTAAACATGATACTGTTTCCCAAGGATTTTTACTGACAGATGGTGAAAATGAACATGGTGATAACGATCGCTGTTTGAAGTTTGCCCAATTAGCTGCCAGCCATAATTTAACCTTGAACACATTGGGATTTGGTGACAATTGGAATGACACAGTTTTAGAAAAAATTGCTGATGCTGGCATGGGTACGATGTCTTATATTCAACACCCTGATCAGGCTGTGTCAGAATTTGGGCGCTTATTTAGTCGAATGCAAACAGTAGGGCTAACTAATGCTCAACTATTATTATCCTTAATGCCTAATGTGCGGTTGGCGGAACTCAAACCCATTGCCCAAGTTTCACCAGATACCATTGAGTTACCAGTACAACCAGAAAGTGATGGACGCTTGGGGGTGAGACTGGGTGATTTAATGAAAGACTCCCAACGGGTAGTTTTAGTTAATATTTATGTGGGACCGTTGCCAGAAGGTAAACAGGCGATCGCTAATATTCAAGTCCGCTACGATGACCCCGCCCATAACCAAATCGGGCTATACTCCCCCAATCTACCAATTTATGTTAATGCCTCCAGGGACTACCAACCAGCACCCAATCTCGACGTACAACAATCGGTTTTAGCTTTAGCCAAATATCGTCAAACCCAGTTAGCAGAAACGAAATTACAGCAAGGTGATCGTGCTGGTGCAGCGACGATGTTACAAACGGCCGCCAAAACCGCTTTGCAAATGGGAGATGCTAGTGCAGCGACGGTATTACAGTCATCTGCCACACGCTTACAAGCTGGACAAGAGTTATCAGAAAGCGATCGCAAGAAAACCAGAATTGTCTCAAAAACTGTGTTGCAAGATGCTTCTCCTCAATGAAAGTTCAAATCACATCCGCTCTAAATGATACCAACGTTGATGCTGCCCAAGAAAGTAATCAACGTCAACTCTCCATTTCCATTTCCGCCCTACCGGCTGAATTTGAACAAACTTTGCCCTTGAATCTGTGTTTGATTCTCGATCAAAGCGGTTCTATGTCCGGTGAATGCCTGAATCAACTAATTCAAGCAGTTGAGCAATTATTAGATCAGTTAAAACCAGGCGATCGCCTTTCCATAATCGGTTTTGCTGCCACTGCCGGGGTCATTATCCCCAATCAAATCGTCCAAGATACTCAAACCATCAAAAATCAGCTAAAAGCCAAATTAAAGGCAGGTGGTGGCACTGTCATCGCCGAAGGTTTATCTCTCGGCATCACCGAACTACTCAAAGGCACAAAAGGGGCAGTTTCCCAAGCCTTCCTCCTCAGTGATGGTCAGGGAGATAAGGGCTTAAAAATTTGGAAGTGGCAAATAGGCCCCAATGACAACACACGTTGTTTAAAACTTGCCCAAAAAGCCGCCAAACTCAACCTCACAATTAACACCCTTGGTTTTGGTCACGACTGGAACCAAGATTTGTTAGAAAAAGTAGCCGATGCTGGAGGTGGAACTCTGGCTTATATCGAAAACCCCGAACAAGCAGTAACTCAATTCGCCAGACTTTTCCGCCGAGTCCAGTCCATAGGATTAACCAATGCCCACTTACTCCTATCTTTCGTTCCTGGTGTGCGTTTAGCCGAACTCAAACCCATTGCCCAAGTTTCCCCCGATACCATTGAATTACCAGTAGAAACAGATGCAAATGGAACTTTGATAGTCCGGTTAGGGGACTTAATGAAAGATGCCGAACGGGTAGTATTAGCGAATATTTATCTAGGACAATTGCCAGAAGGAAAACAAGTCATAGGCCATATCCAAATTCGCTATGATGACCCATCTTTGAATAAACAGGGTTTACTTTCTCCCCTAGTGCCAATATATGCTAACTTCACCACGACCTATGAACCTGCTCTCAATTCCCAGGTACTACAGTCAATTTTGCTATTAGCTAAATATCGCCAAACCCAATTAGCCGAAGCTAAATTAGAATTAGGCGACGCAAAAGGTGCAGCTACAATGTTACAAACTGCTGCTAACACTGCCTTACAAATTGGTGATACCAATGCAGCCACAGTGTTACAGTCATCTGCCACTCGCTTACAAGCCGGTGAAGAACTAACAGAAGCTGACCGCAAAAAGACCAGAATTGCCTCAAAGACAGTTTTGAAAGAATAGCTGTAGGGTGGGCTTTTTAGCCTACCCCTTGAGAAGGTAAAACAATGAGAAGTTTTTAGGATATAAACACCCTTTTTTCTCTACCTCTGCGTCTGGAGTGGTTCGTTTTAAAAATTCCGTTCATAAATCAAATAGAATTGCTATAGTTTCTAATCGTCTCATTCCTAAAGCAAAACAAGCTCTTAAAGATGCAAAAAATATAGTCCATTTATTACAGAAGTTTAGCAGTAATCAAAAACCATAGAGATTTTTATTAAACAATAAGTTCATAATATAATTGACATGAAAATTTCCGGTGTTCATCACGTTGCTATTATTTGTTCTGATTACCAAAAATCCAAATATTTTTATGTTAATATTTTAGGATTTGAGATTATTCATGAGACATTTCGGGCTGAAAGAAATTCCTATAAATTAGATTTAAAAGTAGGCAATACCCAAATTGAACTTTTTTCTTTTCCTAACCCTCCTCAAAGAGTCGGTTATCCTGAAGCCTGTGGTTTAAGACATTTGGCTTTTGCTGTTACAGAAATTGAAGCAAGTGTAAATTATTTAAAATCACATCATATAGAAGTTGAAAATATCAGAATTGATGAAATTACAGGCAAAAAGTTTACTTTTTTTAAAGATCCTGATAATTTGCCCTTAGAAATTTATGAATTCATTCCAATTGAAGATGAAAATTAAATAATTCTATAATACAAGACTTTTTACTGCAACCTCTAACTACCAACTTAAGTTACTTACAAATCCCAAGCTTGAGCATATTGATTTCTGCCATTACTTTTAGCTATATATAATGCCTTATCTGCTGCTGTAATTAAATCATAGGCTGTAATATTCTCATCAGGAATTGTACTAGCAATACCCATACTTAAGGTAATGTAATTTGTAATTTTAGATTGAATATGGGGTATTTTTAAATCATCTATAGCTGTTTGAATTTTTTGGGCAACATTTACCAGGGCTATTTCATTCTAAAAAAGAGGATAAAATGGTAGAGATAATCAGGCATCTATGAGTAAGAAAAATGTCAGAAATAGCAATTATAGAAGCATTCACAGACTTACAAGACCCCAGAAGAACCGCAGGACAACGCCAT
>JBJTUF010000198.1:0-4220 GCA_046080565.1 Cuspidothrix sp.
CATTTATTTACGGATAAATCATAATTTATTGCCGATGATTGAGAAATATGTAATACTGAAAGTAAGAAAATTCTTACCTTATAATAAAAATATGAAAATTACATCCAAAGGACAAGTAACTATTCCCGTAGAAATACGAGAAAAATTAGGACTAACACCCAACACAGAAGTAGAATTTGAAGTGATCGGAGACTCAGTTTACTTAAAAAAAGCCACAGTCAAACCAACCCCTGGTAAAAGTCTAGTAGAAATGATGCGGGGTAAAGCTACAGTCAAAATGACCACCGATGAAATTATGACACTCACAAGACAAGACTAATGAAAGAAATATTAGTTGATAGCAACATAATTCTCGATATTGTTACAGAAGATCCAAATTGGTTTGAGTGGTCATCTGATCAGTTAACTGAATATGCGGAAAGGACAAAACTTAATATCAACCCCATTATTTATGCAGAAATTTCTATCGGTTTTCAAAAAATCGAAGAACTAGAAGCTATCTTACCTATCAATTTCTTTCATCGTTTAGAATTACCTTGGGAAGCAGCATTTTTAGCTGGAAAATGCTTTGCCAAATATCGTAAACAAGGAGGAACTAAAAGATCACCTTTACCAGACTTTTATATAGGCGCTCATGCTGCAATTGCAAATATGATACTGTTAACCAGAGATGTCAATCGTTATCGTACATATTTTCCCACTTTAGAAATTATAGCTCCATAATCTTTTGATTTGAACTTTGAAAATATCCATGATAACATAAAAGAAATGTTTAATAAATAGTAAAACCAAGGAGAAACCCATGAACACCTCCATAGAACTTCCAAGCGGTAAAATCATCAACATCAACCGATTTATTGCCCTAATTCCCCATAATAACATTGACAGCGACTATCAACTAATCTTAGAAGGATATCCGCATCCTATCAACTTAGAATCATCAGATGCTCAAAATCTAAAAACAATCTTGCAATCAAAACTAGATCAAAATACCACAACTACTACCCATCAATCAACATGGAATCAACAAGAACAAATCCAAAAAAATCAAAAAGCAATGGCAATTTTAGCAAAACGTATTGCACAACACAAAAATATGTCCGATGAAGAATCATTACAGCAACAAGAATTTTTTGAAGAATTTAAAAAAACAGTTGATTCACAAAGACCTCTAGGACAAAAATTATATTCAGAATTATGATAGTATTTATTGATTCAGGTGTGCTAGGACTTCTCACAAATCCCTATAAAATGGATGCAGCTAGAGATTGTGAAGAATGGCTTTATGCTTTGCTTGCTCGTGGAGTGTATATTTGTTCTTCTCAATTATGTGATTACGAAATTAGAAGAAGTTTAATCTTAATCTCTCAAAATAAACCTCAATCATCTAGTATTCAGAATTTAGATGAACTTCAAGAAATTATTTCTTTTCTACCAGTAACTTCAGAATTATTAAAAGAAGCATCTATACTTTGGGCTTCTGCTCGCAGTCAAGGAATACCAACAGCAGATAATAAAAGTTTAGATATTGATATTATTATCTGTAGTCATTGGCAAAAACTTAAACAAGAATTTCCTGGTCGCTATGTTGTAATAGCAACTACAAATGTCAAACATTTAAGTCGCTTTGCTGAGGCAAAAAACTGGACGGATATTCAATTTTAAAGCTATTTTTAAACCATGTTGAAAATGTCTTGAAAATGGTTTCAAAATGACCATCCCTTTTGAGACTTATTACAACTTTGATATCAAGTCAAACTCTAAACAGGAGGAAGTTCGACAATGGATAAAATAGAACTTTATAGACAATTTATCAAAGAAATTTTAACAGAACACGCTCAGATTTCTACCATCTCTGATACCGTTAAAGCACAATTAATATTTGATAATGAACATGACCATTATCAACTTAATTATATCGGATGGCAAGGCGATAAACGAGTATTTGGACCAGTGATGCACCTTGATATTGAAAACGGCAAAATTTGGATTCAGTACAACGGAACTGAGGAATCTATAGCTGAAAGATTAGTAAAAATGGGTGTACCAAATTCAGATATTGTGATTGGTTTTCATACTCCCTTTAAACGGCAATTTACACCTTATGCAGTGCAGTAATCAGAACTTAATAAATCTAAGCAAGTATAGCGAATTATATTCACCAAATACTTTCTCAACATACCCTCATTAAAACCGGCCATTTCCCTGAACAATATGCTTCACCGTTGTCAATGTTTCCAAACTAATAAATCCCCTGCGATGTCCTTTTTGATTGGACATTCCTAAAAATATAGCCTCTCCCCGTGAGGAGTGACGGGAAAAGCGAGGGGAAGCATTAATGTAGGTGGAGGCACTATTTACTCCTAAGGCAAATTGACGACTTTCTTGGTAGGATTCTGTGACAATACTATCGGCATGACTGCTACTATATTGATTAATCCAAGCGATCGCACTTTCTAAACTATCCACCAATTTAAAAGCCACGGTTTTTGTTAAATAAGGTGTTCCCCATTCCTCATCCTTTGCTAATTGCAGTTGGGGAAAAGCCGCCACTAATTCCGCATCTCCTTTAAGTTCAAAACCTTTTTCTTTTAAGCTACTCCACAACACAGATAAAGAAGATGGTAAGGCTTGACGATGAATTAAAACTTTTTCAATAGCATTAACTTGATCTGGTTCGCTTTCATGGCTATCTATAATCATCCAGCGAATCATTTCTAAACTACTATTCAGCGACCAATACAGGTAACAATTGCCCATGGCTGATTTTAAAACTGGGCAAGTTGCTTGTCTCACTACCTGTTGAATTAAACTCGAACGTCCGTAGGGAATCACTAAACTTACATACTGATCTTGAGTCACTAAATCTCGTACAGAAGCACCATGTTCGGTCGTAATTAATTCTACACAACCCTCCGGTAAACCAGCTTCTCTAATAGCTGTTTGCAGGGCGTTAGCGATCGCCCCATTAGAATGACTAGCTTCCGTACCACCTTTGAGAATAATACTATTACCTGTTTTAAGGCAAAAACCAGCAGCGATCGCCCCCAAATCCGGGAAAGCCTCATAAATAAAAGCAATCACCCCTAACGGCATTAATTGAGTATAGCTTTGGGAATCTTCCTGTTGATAATCAGCAGTTCTCACCCGTCGCAAAGGATCAGATAATTCCCCCAATCGTTGCAGAATCTTAATAGTATTCTCCAACCGCGAGGGAGTTAACTTCAACCAATCCAAAATTAACTCTGGAACAGCCATTTCTCGACTAGCTTCTAAATCCAAAGTATTAGCTTCGAGAATTTCATCAAAATCATTTTCTATAGCCTGTGCCATTGCTAACACAGCCCTACTCCTATCTATCCCCTTAGTTGTTCCCAATTTCAAGGAAGCTTGAAAAGCGCGTTTAGCACTGGTTATTGTTTCAGGGTAATCATCAATCACTTCACTTGTCATAGACTTAACGTCTGTAAGTAAGCCAGACTATGAACGCTGGCAGAATTGCCAATAACACCGCCACCATAGCCCAAGCAATAATACTAGAACTGGTAGCCAATCGCAAAGCCAATGGTAGCCATATAATGACTAACACAAAAATAATGCTTAATGCTATTGGTAAATAGCTTTCTGCCAAAGGAGGTTGAACAATTTGCCAACTATTGCCTTTCCACCGCCACGCCCGTTTATAGGGATAGGTGGTAGATAATTGTTCCAAAATATATCCATTTTCTTCCACCACAAAAATTTGCTGGCAGCGATCGCATCCAAATGCGTCTGTTAAAGTAATCGGAATTAACTGTCCTTTGCGACGACAAGGACAACTATATTCCATATTTAAGTCAATTTTATCTGGTTTTTGAGGTTGCACAACCAAGGTCAGTAACTTGGGCGGTTTTTTTACATTATTCCCCAATTTTTCTTAAAATCAGCATGGGGAAAAATAAAGTTGCTAGTGTAATTTACGATCAGTGGAAAAATCCCAGAAAATCCCAAACAATAAATTATCCCATGTTGTAGGCTAGGCTTCTAGCCTGTCCAGGTTTCAGTCCTGGCAATATACCTACCCCACAAGAAGTAATTGGGGTTTGCTGAAAAAGTCGAAAAAAACTTTGAGGAGAATTGAGTAGGTAGTCAAGCAGAAATAAAGATAAGATTTTGTTGTGTAAACTTCACTAAATAATCAAGTTCACTAATCAAATCAGGTAAAAAAGACGTAATTTTGA
>JBJTUF010000199.1:0-8622 GCA_046080565.1 Cuspidothrix sp.
CTTAAATCCTGTTGACATTACTTAGATACAGCGGCTAAATGGGTTCTCTCTTAAGCTACCTTGAGTTGTGTCACTTGAACATCCTCCCACATATCTAATAAATCCCCTTGTCAATAGGGTTTGAGATGCGCTAACCCTGTACTTGGAATGGAGAAACAAGCCCAATTTTTGATGAAAACCACAGAATTGGTACAGTGAATTTAGGTTCTAGTGTTCGTGGTGATGGACAATGGGGGATGAATGCTCAAAATTGGGGTGCTGGTTCACCTGCGGCTAATGTTCCTGCTGATAACTTTGCTATGCACGCCTATACTCGGATTAATCTAACGGCAGGAAATAAATATAAAGTATGGCTGCGCTCAGATGACGGTTATCGGATGTGGGCGCATAAACTTGGTGGTAATGCTCAACCAATTACAGATAATGCACTAGGTGGAACATTTTTGAGTGATGCTTATGGTGGTAAAGAGTTTACATTTGTAGCACAAGAAGGCGGAACATTTGATTTTCATGTTCAAATGGCTGAAGGGGGTGGAGATGCCTATTTTGATTTAGTTGTGACGGATGTGACTGCACCACCCCCTAATCAGATCATGGATTATCAATACTTTGTTAATAATTGGCAAAATTGGTCATGGTACACATCTCAAAATCCATTTGTTAATTCATACTGGTACAATGGAGTTTTTTATGATGGAAACTGTACCTGGTATGCTCATGGTCGTATGTTGCAATTAGGCTATAGTGAATATGCCTTAGATAGTATGTTAAAAAATGCAGGTGAATGGGATAATTATGCTGCCAGAGGTTGTTCTGTTACTTATACACCTCAAGTTGGTTCTATTGCTGTCTGGGAAGCTGGTGTTAATGGTGCTGGTGATGTGGGTCATGTTGCTGTAGTAGAAAGTATTAATGGAGATGGTACAATCACCATTTCTGAATCAAATTGGGGTACTCCCCGAAGATATCGGACTAGAAATATTGCCGCTAATAATCCCAGTAAATTTATCATTGTTCCCAAGGCTTAATTGTTGAAAATACCTTTGTAGGGGGTAGGGGTTTAGCAGTGCTAAACCCCTACGTCTTGGAGATGATGGAAGTGTGATCGCTTGTAGGGATGTGGAGAAGTGCGATAGCGAAGCGCTCCGTAGGAATCGCTGTTGGGGATGTTGGGAGGTGCGATCGCTTTTTGGGGATATGGGGAGTGCGATCACTTTTGGGATATGGGAGGGCGGTCACTTTTTGGGATGTGGGGGTGCGATAGCGAAGCGCTGACTTGTCAGTTCGCTCTTTGTAAGTGACAGGAAAAGGTGAAAACCGATAAAATATAAGGATAGAAATTTCAATAAACCAAGTATGAGACAAGTAATTATTTATCCTGGAGAAAATGGTTATTGGGTTGCCCAATGCCCCAGTTTACCACCTTGTATTAGTCAAGGAGAAACAAAAGAAGAGGCGATCGCTAATATTAAAGAAGCAGTTGAATTGTATATTGAGTTACTACAAGAAGAAGGTCGTATTATTCCCGAAGATCGAGTTGAAACTGTAATGCTTGCCGTATGAGTAAATTACCTCAAATTTCAGGAAAAGAGTGTATCAAAGCTCTTGGTAAGGCTGGTTTTTATATAAAACGTCAAAAAGGTAGTCATATTATTCTCTGCCGAGACGAACCTTTTGCAGAAGTTGTGATTCCAAATCATAAATCTCTTGATAAAGGAACACTACGAGCAATTATTAGACAAGCAGAATTAGATGTTGATGAGTTTATTCAACTATTGGATAGTTAAGTGCAGTTGTACCCTTGCTTTTGGATAAAATCTTAATTTAGCTTAAGATAGGGATCACTTTTTACAAGAAATTGAGCGATAGCGAAGCTCACCGAAGGTATCGCTTTTAGAGATGTGGGAAATGCGATCGCTTTTTGGGATTATGGGGTGGGAGAGCGATCGCTATTGGGAATGTGGGAAGTGCGATCGCTATTTCTTACTGTTTTAGATAAAATATAATTGAAATAACCAAGTAAAGACAAAAGTGAAAATATGATGACAGGGACAACTTTTGCAGAAATCTTAGAAGCTGCTGATCAATTGCCACCTGAAGATCAGGAAAATTTAATTCAGATATTACAAAAACGACTACGCGATCACCGAAGAACTATCCTAGTAAAAGATGTTCAGGAAGCACAAAAAGAGTTTTCAGAAGGCAAATGTCGGACGGTGACTCCTGCACAACTCATGGAGGAGCTTCTTTCGTGAATTTTGTTTTATTACGTTCAAGTGCATTTATTCGAGCAGCACGAAAAATTCTAAAAAAACAACCAGAAATCACTGAAAATTTTCAAAGTATTTTGGAGTTATTATCTACAGATCCATTTCATCCACGCCTAAAAACTCATAAATTAAAAGGAGACTTACAAGATTCTTGGGCTTGTAGTGCAGGATATGATTTGAGAATTATTTTTACATTTGTTGAACATGAAGAATCGCAAGCAATCCTTTTAGAATCCGTTGGTACTCATGATGAAGTTTACTAAATGTGATAATTGAATCATAGCGATCGCTTTTGGGGATGTGGGAGTGCGATCGCTTTTCTGTTGAGATATAGGGAGTGCGATCGCTTGCTAAAATAGAAGTAACTTAAAGTTAGAGGAGAAAAAAATAAATGATCACATTAGAAATGGCGATCGCTAAAATCAAACAATTACCTCTTGAACAACGTAACGAAGTAATTAAATTTATCGAGTTCTTAGAATTTAAAACAGGAAACATTGATCTTATTTGCCAAGAAACAAAAACTACAAAGAATTACCCACTCAGAGGAAAACCTATTACCATTGCTAGTGATTTTGATGAACCTATGCCTGAACTTTGGGAAGCATTAGCAGAATGATTTTACTAGATACCCATATTTGGCTATGGTTACTTCACGATCCTAGTCAATTATCACCAGCAGCACAAGCAGCTATTGAAAGTGAAGAATCCCAAAATGGCCTATTAGTTTCTGCTATTTATGTTTGGGAAGTAGCAGTTAAATCTAGTGTCGGTAAATTAGTTTTGCCTTTACCCATTGATGAATGGTATCAGTTAGCGCAAACTCATTCAGGTATAGTCATAGAACCTTTATCACCCATAGATGCAATTGCTAGTACACAATTACCAGACGATTTTCACAAAGATCCAGCAGACAGAATTTTAGTTGCTATTGCAAGACGCTATGAAATTCCCCTTGTTACCTGTGATGCCAAAATTTTAAATTATCCCCATGTAAAAACAATTTGGTAAATATGCGATAGCGAATCGTCGATCAAAAGTGTCGCTTTTGGGGATATGAAAGGGCGAACGCTTTTATATGGAGATGTTAGGAGTGCGATCTTTGTTTGGGGATGTGAGGATGTGCGATCGCTATATGGAATGATGAAATGCGATCGCATAAGCACTGTGTTGTCACTTCGCTGTTGTGAATATGAACCAACTGAGGAAATGGTTATCAACTAACCTCATGATTAATACCTATAAATAAAAATTATATGTATATAGAGTCACAATACAAACTTATTGTTTCTACAGTTTCCCAGCCCTAATTACACCTTGATATATTCACAGAAGTATTTATCTAAACATAGTAAAAAATGCCACACTTAAATTTAATAATTTCTTTGATAAAAAATCAGCCTAGTCATGCTAAGGTTTTAATCTCTTTCTATTCCTTAGCTACTTCAGCTTATGCATCTACATTCTTTACATCCAAAGCATCTGGAAGAATTAGTCAATAGCAGTGGTATAAATTTAGACTTAATAAATTTAAACTTTAAATCCCTACAGGGGATCAATGTTTATGAATATCTCCTCATTTCTGACCAACTTCCCCGCACCAATACAGGGATGATTAAAAGCGCGTGGCTACAGCGTTATACCGATCTTACAGCAGGTGGTTGGTGGTGTTCTGGACTTGATCCCCTCAATAACTGGCAGAAAATGGAATGGGGATGTTTTAAGCCCAACCAACCGCGCCAAAATCAAAAAGGGAAAACAATCAAATATGAACATCCTCCCAGCACACCCACACGCATATTTTGTTTACGCATATCTTTAGAAATATGGCAACAAATTGGGCAACGGTACAACTTACAATTACCAGACAATATCACTATTAATCATGATGGTGAAGCGAAAGGTTTTTGGACATGGGTAATTAAAAATAAAATTTCCATCATTATTTGCGAAGGTGTGAAAAAAGCCGCCACCCTTTTAAGTCAAGGATATGTGGCCATTGCCATTCCCGGTATTACTAGCGGTTATCGAGTTATTAAAGATGAATTTGGGCAAATCACCCGACGGCAATTAATTCCAGATTTAGCAGCATTCACAATCATAAAACGCAAATTTTATATTTGCTTTGATTTTGAAACTCAAACAAAAAAAATTGCCGCCGTTAATAATGCTATTTCTCAACTTGGTTGTTTATTTCAACAACAAAACTGTCATGTAAAAGTTATAGAACTACCAGGTAAAGAAAAAGGAGTAGATGAATTTATTATAGCTAAAAGTATCACAGCCTTTGATAAAATTTACCGTCAAAGTCTAGATTTAGATATCTATATTGCTCAAACAAAACCTCATACAGAATTAACTATTACTCCTGCACTAACTGTTAACTCTCCTTATTTGGGAAAAATAGCTTTCCCCGCTTCTGGTTTAGTTGGAGTTAAATCAGCTAAAGGTACAGGTAAAACCACAGCTTTACAAGATATTGTTCAAACAGCAAAAAGCCGAAATCAACCAGTTTTATTAATTACCCATAGAATTATTTTAGGACGGTTTCTCTGTGAAAAAATCGGTATTCAATGGGGAATTGATCATGTAGCATGGAGTATAGGAAGTGATGAATTACCTGTTAAATATCCATTCATCATTACATCATCTTTAGGATTATGTGTAGATTCAATTTGGAAATTAAATCCCCAAGAATGGCAGGGAGCAATATTAATTTTAGATGAAGTTGAACAATCTCTATGGCATTTGCTCAATAGTAACACCTGTAAACAAAAACGAGTAAAAATTCTTGGCATCTTTCAACAACTAATTTCTACAGTTCTGACAACAGGTGGTTTAATAATTGCCCAAGATGCAGATTTATCAGATGTATCTCTAGAATATTTACAATCTTTAGCAGGAATTAAATTAACACCTTGGCTAGTGATTAATCAATGGAAACCCGAAAAAGGTTGGGATATAACTTTTTATGATTCACCTAATCCCACACCGTTAATTCACCAATTAGAATTAGATTTAATGGCAGGACGTAAATGCTATGTCACTACTGATAGTCGTTCTGGGCGTTACAGTTGTGAAACCATTGAAAGTTATCTAAAAGAACGTTTACAAAAACTCAGAAGAGACTTTCCTGAAACTTTAGTAGTTAGCAGCCATACTACTAATACACCAGGTCATGCAGCCGTTGATTTAATAGCAGCTATTAATCAAAGAATTACTAATTATGATACTATTTTTGTTACCCCTAGTCTGGGAACAGGAATTAGTATTGATGTCCAACACTTTGACCGGGTTTATGGTATTTTTCAAGGTGTAATTCCTGACTCAGAAGCTCGTCAAGCTTTAGCAAGAGTACGTGATAATGTTCCCCGTGTAGTCTGGTGTGCTAAACGGGGTATTGGCTTAATTGGTAGTGGTAGTACAAATTATCGTTTATTATCTCATTGGTATCAAGAAAATCAAAAAGAAAACTTAGCTTTATTAAGTCCATTACATAAAATAGATGTAGATTTACCTTTAGTTTATGATCCCATTCATTTACGAACTTGGGCAAAATTATCTGCTAGAGTTAATGCTTCTATTGGTTTTTATCGTCAATCAATGCAAGAGGGTTTAATTGCTGATGGTCATCAAATGCAAATGCGAAGTAATGAAGTGCAAAATAATATTCTCCGTGATTTGCGTTTAGCCTTTTTTGCCACTGAAAGTAGTGATGTAGAAACACGCAAACGGTTAATTTTACAAATTGTTCAAGTTCAAAAAGATTGGGCGCAAAGTCGCCAAAAATCCAAGGAAATTAAACGCAAAATTAAAGAAATTAAACAGCAAAATCAATTAACAACTGCCAATTCTGTGGCTAAAGCTAGGGATATTGATTACTTTGAATATGAACAGCTATTAACTAAACATTCTCTGAGTAATCCTGAGCGACATCAGGTTAATAAATATACTCTCAAACAAAGATATGGCATTGAGATCAGTCCTGAACTTAAATTACTTGACGATAAAGGTTATTATGGTCAATTATTAATTCATTATTATCTGACTCACGAAAGTGAATATTTTCATGTTAAAGATCAACAGGAATGGAATCAACAGTTATTTTGGGGTGAGGGTAAAGTATTTCTGCCAGATTTAAAAACATATACTCTCAGAGTAGAAGCTATGCGGGCATTAGGGGTGTTACAATTTCTGGAAGCGGAAAGGGTATTTAGAGAAAATGACGCTGATTTAATTTGGCTAAAAAATGTGGCTTTACAAAGTAGTAAACACATCAAACGTGCTTTAGGTATTGATTTAGTAAGAGGTAAAAAATCTGTTTCAGGTATTAAAATATTAAACCGACTTTTGGGTTTACTGGGTTTAAAGTTAGTACAAGTTAATGATGTCTATCAAATTGATTTGCTAAGTTTAAATGATGATAGACAAAAAATATTTGCTGTTTGGCAACAGCGAGATGATTCAATGTTAAATTCTTTAAAGAATATCCAACCAGAAGTATTTGATATTGTGCCAAAATCTCAATTAAGTAGTTGTACAAAATAAATATCAATAGGTGACAGTCAACCGTCAACAGTTATCAGTCAACTAATGAACAAAAATATCAATTTTGATGTAGTTAATGCTTTACATCAGCAGGGTTTAGATCATTATCATAGCGGTAATTATCAACAAGCGATCGCTAATTTTGATGCAGTTTTAGAATTATATGGTGATTTTGCCATGGTTTATATTAATCGCGGCAATATATTTCATATTTTAGGTAATTATGAAAGAGCTATAGATGATTATAACCAATGTATAAAAATTAATCCTAACTTAGCAGAAGCTTATCATAATCGCGGTAATAGTTATTATGCTTTACAAGATTATCAAGCTGCTATTAATAATTACAATCGTTCTCTAGAAATTAATCCTAAATTCGCTGCTGCTTATTACAACCGAGGTTTAATTTATGGACATTTGCAAGATTATTATCAAGCAATTACTGATTTTAATCAAGCATTAAAAATCGTTCCTAATGATATTCAAACATACTATCAACGCGGTTTAGTCTATAGCAATTTGGGAGATTATGAAAATGCAATTAGTGACTATAACCAAGCATTACAAATAAATCCCGCATTAGATTTAGTATATAGTTTTAGAGCTAATGCACATCACCAAATGGGAAATTATGATCATGCTATTCAAGACTATGATCAAGCTTTACAAATAAATCCTGATTTGGGAACAGCTTATTATGGACGGGGGAGGGTGCGAGAAGCAGTTCAGGATTTGAAAGGTGCAGTTGCCGATTATACTCAATGTCTAGCTTTGATCCCAGATTTTGCACCAGCATACTGTAAACGAGGTGATGCTTATAAATTGTTAGGAAATATACACACAGCTATTAAAGACTATAACCAAGCTTTAGAAATAGATCCTGATTTATTAGCGGCTTATTATCATCGCGGTAATTGTCGTTATTTAACTAAAGATTTTACTGGTGCAATTAGTGATTTTACTGAAGTATTGCGATTAGATTCCCAGTCTGCTGTATTTTATAGCGATCGCGCCAATGCTCGATATGCCCTGAAAGACTATCAAAAAGCTATATCAGACTATACAAAAGCCATCAATATTAACCCTAATGTAGCCGAGGACTGGTTTAATCGTGGTCGCAGTCGTTTCCTCTTAGGAGAATTAAATTTAGCTTTAACAGATTTAAACCAAGCCATAGAATTACAACCTCGTTATCCTTCAGCGTATTTAGTCAGGGCAGATATACATAAAAACTTGAGTAATCAAATAGAAACAATAACAGATTTACGTAAAGCAGCGGATCTTTATTCCCAGTCAGGAAATACTCGATATTATCAGGAGATTCTCCGCTTGATTGCCAAAATTTCTCCGTGAAGATTGTAAAGTTTTCCTAAGTTAAATGAGTGATCACAATACCTAAAAGATTAACTATCTCTAATGGATCAAACCAATTTACTATCTAAATTACAAGCATTTATGAGATGCAAAAGATATGGCAGATTTTTAGTCAACCGATGACAAAACCTAGCAAACTGATACAATGATTACCATATCAATAATTAATGTGATCTCAGTATCATGAAATTACAAAAATATATTCACTTTCTGGGAAAATACACACTCAAACTTTCTCCTACCTTCATTATTTTAGCTGCCTCGTCATCAAATTTATTAGGTCAAGCTCAATCATTACCCAGCAGCCTTTGTTCCCTTTGAAAGCAATGATGGCGGCTATATTAGAACAGATGCCGGTGGCTATCAAATATTAATTAATTATCGAGGCGGCAACCGTCATTTTCAGACCGTTTCCATGACGGATATTCTA
>JBJTUF010000200.1:0-4577 GCA_046080565.1 Cuspidothrix sp.
CAAACTGGGAATTGTGGAAACTCAGCATCAAGCAAATGGTCAAACCATTTGGTTGGAAACTAACAAGCTGCCTCTCCGCAATCTGCAAGGTGAGGTGATCGGTGTGTTGGGTACTTATCAAGATATCAGCGATCGCAAAAAATTAGAACAAAAACAAGCCAGACTGACGGCGATACTTGAAGCAACCCCTGATTATATTGGCATGGCTAATGCTCAAGGGGAAATTTTGTGGCACAACAGGCAACTCAAACAACTACGTCCCGAACTGGATAATGGTCAAGAGCATCGGTTTGTTTCGGAATGTCATCCTGATTGGGCAAATCAAATTATATTTGAACAGGCTCTCCCCACAGCAATTGAGAAGGGTAGTTGGTCTGGAGAATCAGCGCTGCTAGATGGCACAGGCAAAGAAATCCCCGTCTCCCAAGTGATTATTGCTCATAAGTCAGCCAGTGGAATTGTCGAGAGTTTTTCGACCATAATGAGAGATATCAGCGATCGCAAAGCTGCTGAGAAAGCACTGATGCTTAAACAGAAGCATCTTGCAGCGCTGATGAACAATATTCCCCACCTTGCTTGGATTAAGGATGAGCAAGGTCGAGTTATTGCGGTAAATGAACCCTTTGCCCAAGCCTTTGGCGTTTCGGCTGAGGAATTAGTCGGTAAAACAGCTGATGATATTTTTCCAGCAGACTTGGCTCAAGCTTATTATGATGATGATGCTGCGGTCTTACAATCTGGTCAACGCAAAGTAGTGGTGGAACGTAGCAGAAAAGCTGATGGAACTTTAGGGTGGTTTGAAACGACTAAAACGCCCTTTAGGGATGATCAGCTAAATATAGCTGGAACAGTAGGGATTGCGGCGGATATTACCGATCTTAAAACGTTGGAGCTATCAAAAAGAACCAGTGAGCGACGCTATGCCAGTCTCGCTGCTGCGGCTCCAGTCGCTATCTTTCGCTTTGATGAGCCACTCAACTGCGTCTATGTCAACGAGCGCTGGAGTGAACTGAGTGGCCGACCCATAGAATCAGCCTTGGGACATGGTTGGATGGAAGGATTACACCCCGAAGACAGCGAGCAACGCCTTGCCGAATGGACTGAATACTACGCCAATTCTGATCCTGGAAGTCAGATAATTCATGGCAGCGAAGGTCGGCATCTCCGTCCAGACGGCACTACAACGTGGTGTTATATCCAAGTAGCGAAGGAATTCGATGATGATGGCAACGTAGTGAGCTATATCGGCACGCTGACCGATATTACCGATCGCAAAAATATTGAAATCGCCCTCCAAGAAAGTCAAGCCCAATTCCGCCGCATGACAGAAAGTGTACCAGGGATGATTTATCGCTATGTTTTACATCCTGATGGTCGTGATGAATTAATCTATGTCAGCCCCCAAGTGCAGCAGATTTTTGAATTAACTCCTGAAGCGGTTCTTCAGGATATTAGCTGTCTCTGGGATAGAATCCACAAGGAAGATGTTCCTAAGATCAAAAGTGCCAGTCTGGATTCGGCTGCTTCCCTCCAACCCTATTTTGTTGAAGGACGTTTGCTCTTGCCGAATGAACGGGTGAAATGGATACAAGTTATTTCCCAGCCCGAACGCCAAGAGAATGGCGATGTTATTTGGGATGGCGTGGTGATTGATGTTAGCGATCGCAAAAATGCTGAACAGAAATTGCAGGAGCTATCTGAACGATTAGAACTTGCGATTCAATCCGCTCAAATTGGCATCTGGGAATTTGATTTTTCCAATAATCGTCTATTCTGGGATGAGCGGATGTTAAGCCTTTATGGAATTTCATCAGAGAATTTTTCTGGCAAATATGCGGATTGGTTCCAGTGTATTCATCCCGATGATCAAGACTGGGTACAGCAAGCTGAACGGCAAGCCCATCAAGGATCTAGAGAATGTCGCGTCGAATTTCGGATTATTCGACCCGACGGCACAATCCGTTTCATTGATTCCTACGCATTCATCCAAAGAAATGCCCAAGGTGAAATTTTAAGAACGATTGGTTTAAATATTGATATTACTGATCGCAAACAAGCAGAATTACAATTGCAACGCATTAATGAAGAACTGATCAAGGCAACTCGCCTCAAAGATGAGTTTCTTGCCAATATGAGCCATGAATTACGCACCCCTCTCAACGCCATTTTAGGCATGACGGAAATCCTTCAGGAGGAGATTTTTGGTGACTTAAACGATCGACAACTGCAATCCCTCCAAACCATTGAGAAAAGTAGCAACCACCTACTGGAATTGATTAACGATATTCTGGATGTGGCAAAAATTGAAGCAGGACAAATTAAGCTGTCTTGTCAACCATGTAACATAGAAGCCCTTTGTCAATCAAGTTTGGTCTTTATCAAGCAACAAGCCTTCAGCAAAAAAATTCAACTGGAGTCAGAGATCCCAGCCAACCTGCCCACCATCAACCTTGATGAACGGCGAATTCGGCAAGTTCTGATTAATCTGCTCAATAATGCCGTCAAATTCACGCCAGAAGGTGGCAAAATCAGCCTAAAAGTAAATTATATACCGTTTGTAGATAATGCAGAGACCGTAAAGTCTGAGGCAATACTCTGCGACACCCTAGAGATTAGCGTCGTTGATACAGGCATTGGAATTGCGGCAGATCAGATCAAACGGCTGTTTCAACCTTTTGTGCAGGTTGAGAGCGCCCTCAATCGTAACTATAACGGATCAGGATTGGGTTTAGCTCTCGTTAAGCGATTGGTGGAACTACATGGAGGCGAAGTCAGATTAACCAGTGAATTAGGTGTAGGCAGTTGCTTTACGATCGCACTTCCGATCATGCCATTCTGTGAATCATCCATTGTGCCAGAGCCTCCGCTTCCGTCTACCACCGAGGTGATCACAGGTGCGATCGCTGAAATACCATTAATTTTACTAGCCGAAGATAATGAGGCGAATATCACTATGTTTGTTGAATATTTAAGTCTGAAGGGTTATCGCTTGGTTGTTGCCCGCAATGGTCGCATGGCGATCAACTTAGCTCAACAAACTCACCCCGATGTAATTTTAATGGATATTCAAATGCCAGAAATGGACGGATTGGAAGCCATCCAGCGCATTCGCCAACTACCTGAATTAGCCGATACGCCGATCATTGCATTGACCGCACTGGCAATGTCTGGCGATCGCGATCGTTGCATTGCGATGGGCGCAAATGACTATCTCAGTAAACCAGTGTCACTGAAACAGCTAGTCAAAAAAATCAACGCCTACTTGACAGAGCCTTAAACATACAGAGGCTTCCGGTAATCTCTAGGATGTGGGTCTACGCTCAATTACCAAAGAAACCAATTATACAAAACACCAAGCCCGAATCACAGTAATTATACGTTGATTTTCCGTCATCACAACCTCAGTTGATAAACGTTCTTCCATTGGTAGGGCATTTTTACGCCTATCAAACACAAACAACCAACCAAAATCTAACCCCAAACGCCCTAAATAGGATTCTAACTGCTCAATCCCCTCAGTTTGAGGATCACGCTTTTTTTCACGCCATACCTTTAACTCAATACCTAACGTGATATCTTTGTAACGCAGACATAAATCCATTCTGTCACTACCAATTGCATATTCCCTTTCTAAAACTCCCCCACCGTTAACAACACGATGTAAAAAACCCATTAATACTATATGCGGTGCAATTTCATGATAACCAGTGCTACCTAATAACGGTTCTCCGTGCTGTCGCCAAAACTTGAGAAATGCTGTTAATAAAGCATCTATATTTAATTCACCTGCTGAATTTAACCGAGTCGGTGCAATCATTGGTAAAGATGCCATTGGTGTCACTGTTAAAACTCTGGGTAACACTTCCCGATAAATGGGATTAGCAATAGTTAATCCACCGTAAGGGTGCATTTTACATAATCCTAAATCCATCACAAATTGAATATCATCATTGGGTATATTTCCTAATTGCAAACCTGCTAACATCGGTTCAATAATTGCCTTTATTCTTGGTTCTCTTAACCGTTCTGCTAAACTATCTAAATGAGTATCTTGACGAGCAATTAATATTTCCTTAGCTGTTAGAATGTATTCTTTAGTAATAGCAATATTTCTATCTTTCACCATTTTTTCTACAATTTCCTTAGCTAAAGCATTGACTAACCAAGGTTGTCCTTGGGTTAAATCAAAAGCTGTTTCTATAGCTTCAGGTGTGAAAATTTGTCCCGTTGCTGCTGTATGTTGTTGATATAATTCTCCTACTTCTTCGAGATTAAAATCTCGCATAGTTATAGAAGCAACTTTAATATTAAAAGGACTAGAAGTATTTAATCTATCACTACTTCCCGATGCTACTTTATAATCTCGCACATCTCGTAAACCAATTAATCCTATTGATGCAGGAAAATTTTCTGGACGGTTAGGAAAACCATCTCTTAATTGACGTAAAACTGAAATTAATGTTTGATCTTGTAAAGAATCAATTTCATCTATAAATAATACTATGGGACGATTGATAGCTTTTGCCCAACCTGATAAAAAAGCCTTAATTCTGCTTCCTGCTTCTTCCTGTTGCCAT
>JBJTUF010000201.1:0-3749 GCA_046080565.1 Cuspidothrix sp.
ATTTTATAGATAATTGTCGGGAATTAGTTAGAGAATTATTGAGATTATCTCCTAATAAGCGGAAGTATTATCAACGCGGTGAGAGAGCTATGAGGCTTATTCTGTCTGCATTTTAACTATTTTTGTCATCCCGTCAGGTAAAAGTGTAAAAAGAAATTCCCAAAGGCAAAATTAAATTACCTAGACTCCAGTTAGTTCCTAATACACTACTAACTGAATCTAAAAAAAAGTTTGCGTATTTATAATAAGCAATAAAAACTACGTTAATTACAGTACCAATAATCAACAATAATTTAGCACGTTTGCCAAAGGGTTGGGCGGCGGCGATCGCCATTCCCATTTGATGATTAAAAACTACCGAAAGCAGAATTAATACAATATATTCAGGAGTGATATCGTTTCCGGCTGGTGAGAAAAGATTCCAATAAGAATAGAAAAATATTGAAGTTATCAGCAGCCAAGGTAGAACAAATTGATTTAATTTATATTTGCTCAACAGCCATAATACCAGCAGCGTTACTGGCATAAAGGCCAAGATAAAAACAGAAGAACTAAATAACATCTTGATTTAGCTAGTAGCGATCGCCCCAGGTACGATTAATTTTTATCCACTAGCCAGAAATAATACCATAGATTATTTAGACATTATTTAAATTTGTTGTAAATTTATCATCAGAACATAGGCTTTCTACTCTATGACCTGGAATAAATTAACCGTCATATTCTATACATTATAATTCTTGCTCACACATACCGATGTTTACCCAACTACTAGAACCATCTTGCCAGTGTTCTTTTTTCCAGATCGGCGCGTTGTGTTTTAGAGTATCAATTGCATATTGACAAGCAGCAAAAGCTTCACCCCGATGGGGACAACCTACCGCTACCAGTACACTAATTTCCCCCACGGATAATCTACCAATGCGATGATATATAACTACAGGATTAACATTAGACCATTGATGACGAATATTATCCGCAATTTGATAAAACACTTGTAACGCCATAGGTTCATAAGCTTGATATTCTAATGCTATTACAAACTTACCATCGGTTTGATTACGCACCATCCCACTCATTACCACCACCGCACCGTTAGCAGGATTATCTGCTTGACTGTAGATTTCTGCCACAGATAATGGTGCTAAGGTAATGCCAAAGCTATCTTCCATCCTTGGTTTAATGGGAACAGCAGATTTAGTTGTGATCATTTTTTGTTACCAAACACTAATACAGATACCTTAGCACCTAAATTATTAGCCACAGCCTGAACATAAAACTCAATGTTTATATAAAATCAGGTAAAGTAATGTTTCCATCTGTTTACTAAAAACTATTATTAGCCCATGCAAGTGCAAATCAGTGGTTCTAAGAATCCCCTCAGTTATCTACTGTTAATTACTCCTTTTTTCCTCTGGGGTACAGCAATGGTGGCCATGAAAGGTGTAATTCCCCATACCACACCCCTATTTATGGCGGGAGTTAGATTAATACCTGCGGGGGTGTTAATTCTGATTGTGGCTGCATTCATGGGTAAATCTCAACCGAAAAGCTGGTTAGGATGGTTGTGGATTGGTATATTTGCCCTGGTTGATGGGACTTTATTTCAAGGCTTTTTAGCAGAGGGTTTAGTCAGAACTAATGCCGGATTAGGTTCAGTAATGATAGATTCCCAACCTTTAGTAGTAGCTTTACTTTCTTTGTGGTTGTTTCAAGAACATATTGGTATGTGGGGATGGTTGGGTTTAGGATTGGGAATTACAGGTATTAGTCTCATCGGTTTACCAGAAGAATGGATTTTTCATTTGCTTGATTCAGGAGTGATGATTACCACAGATAATTGGCAACAACTATTTGATAGTGGTGAGTTATTAATGTTACTAGCTGCCTTGTCAATGGCAGTGGGGACTGTATTAATTAGGTTTGTTTGCCGTTATGTAGATCCAGTATTAGCTACAGGATGGCACATGATTATTGGTGGCTTACCTTTATGGGGAATTTCTGCTGTATTTGAATCTCAACAATGGCAAAATATTTTACCAAGAGATTGGCTGGCGTTAAGTTATGCTACTGTGTTTGGTAGTGCGATCGCTTACGGTTTATTTTTCTACTTTGCTTCTAGTGGCAATCTCACCAGTTTAAGTTCTCTTACCTTTCTCACACCTGTTTTCGCCTTAATATTCGGTTACATTTTCCTAGACGAAATTCTCACAACCATCCAATGCTTAGGAGTTTTCCTCACCTTAATTAGTATCTATTTAATTAATCAAAGAGAAACTTTTGATGACAAAAATCAGACAATAATCATCAGTCAACCAAATAACACCCAAGAAACTATCCTAGAAGCATCAGCTAATCAGGATTTACCAACTCTCACCTTACCAGTGAGCAAATCTGAAGTATAAATTTTTCCCTAAGTAATCACCTGGGAGATCAAAAAGATGAGGGAAAAAATTAATTTCATCTTCATATTTACCTCTTGTTTATGTCTGAGTTTGTATCCAAACCGGTCTATTTCTGCCATAACCAAAACAAATAATATCCAAGCTTCAGCAGTGAGTTCTCCTTCTACTGATTCACTGACTGTCATTAATCCTGGTGAAATGAGTACCGAAGTTCAAGTCATTCAAATTCAATTAAAAGCATTAGGATATTACAATGGTTTTATAGATGGGCAATATGGAGCGAGTAGCCAAAAAGCACTACTTCAATTTCAAAAAGCACAAGGTTTAAAAACAACAAATGGTATTGCAGATGCCACAACCAGAAAACGGTTAGAAAGTGTTTTATCAGCACAAACTAAGTGTGTAACTTCTCCTACACCAACTCCCATAGTTAAACCTACATCGCCATCCAATAATAGCAACTTCATAATTTGGTCATTAGTAGGATTAAGTGTATTCACAAATATTGCACTTCTCTATATCATTAAAAAAATGCGTCAAGTGCAACCAACATCGTCAAGTATAACTTCAGAACCAAAACTTTTAAATTCATCTGATGAAGATGCAAATGTAGAACCAAAACTTTTACAGCCATCCGTTGATCATCATTCTAAATTAGCTTTAAATCACTCTCCAACGCAGGAAATACAAATTTCTACAGAATTACTACCACCAGAAACAACCTCATTATTGCCAAAAGTAAATATTGTAGATGAATTAATTAAAGAATTACGTAGTCCAGATCCTCAGCAACGACAAAAAGCTATTTGGGATTTAACTCAGCAAGGTGACTCTAGAGCAATTCAACCCCTAGTGGATTTGATGATAGATCCAAATTCCCAACAACATGGTTTAATTTTATCAGCCTTGGCCGAAATAGGTACACGCACACTTAAACCTATGAATCGAGCTTTAGCAATTTCTATGCAAGACCAAAATCCTCAAGTGCGACAAAACGCAATTCGCGATTTAATGCGTATTTATGACATGATGACTCAAATGAGTAAAATTGTCTGTCATGCCTTAGATGATCCAGATCCAGATGTGCAAGCCGCAGCCAGATATGCCTTAAATAATATTAACCGGATGTCTAAAATTCCAGAACAGCAAAGATTGATAGATAATTAACAAGGGAAAAGCCAGAAGGCAAGAATAAAAATAAATTAGGACTTACGCATTGACAAAAAATATCATCTATGTGGTCTAGATAATGGTATCCTTGCGAAGGGTGGCAAAAATATGCTCACGCACAACAGAAGTAAACAGAGTCCTCTGTACTTCATACCAATTGCTAATTATATTTTC
>JBJTUF010000202.1:0-12550 GCA_046080565.1 Cuspidothrix sp.
GGGGTACATCAAATGTTCCAAAAAACTATAGAAGAATTAATGCAATTTAGCCGCTATCGGTTGAAGGATTACATCAAAGGGCAAAGAGCTATGAAGCTTGCTCTCTCTAGCTTCTAGCTATCTTGTCCTCCTGTCAGGAATTATCTCAAGGTAGTACATTTTCTCTGGAGTTAGATTTGTTAACGTTAAAACAGGCAAATGTAGCCGAAAATATAATTAAATTTAATGAAAATTTATCTGATTATCTACCTTTAAAAATATTGATAGTAGAAGATAATAAAGTCAATCAAAAAATTGCTGATAAGTTATTTCAAAAACTAGGATATCCAGTAATTATTGTTAATAATGGAGTTGAAGCATTAAATGTATTAAAACAAGAAATGTATGATGTTGTTTTTATGGATATACAGATGCCAGAATTAGATGGTATTGAAACAACAAAAGCAATTTATCAAGAATGGGGTGAAACTAATCGTCCTTATATTATTGCTATGACTGCTAACGCTATGCCATCGGATAGAGAGCAATGTTTATCTGTTGGTATGGATGATTATATTTCTAAGCCTATTAAAATAGAAGCAATTGTAGCATCAATTCAACTATTGCGACAAAGACGTTTTGATAGTAAGTAGGGGTTGTACCAAAAAGTTATCTGTAAAGGCTGGGTGACAGGTAACAGTTTCAAGAGTTGGATAAGTAAGATTTTTTCTTGAACGTTGTACCAAAAAGTTATCTGTGATGAGAGGAAACAGGGAACAGTTCCTACCTTGTTTTTTGAAAGCAAAAAAAGAGAGTGGGAGGAGGCATTACCAAGCGCCTTTCACTCCCACTCTACCATTTGCTGCTGAAGCGATTAGGAATGTATTCATACAGACGAAAACCGTTAATTAGGGGGGTAATTTGCAGGTTAACGATAACGCCTATATTTAGCAGGTATTCCTATGCAGCAAATACTAATTCTATTTATTTTTTCGACAATCTCAACAAGAGTTATTTGTTAATTGATGTTGTCTTTTAACAACTCCCTTGTTTTTCCTTGTCTAATATAATTTAGCCCGGTTCATTTGATGATGGTTGCCAATTTGGCATTTTTTTGAAATTTTTTCAATTGTTCATTCATAACAGTTTTCAGCTATATTTTCGGAGAATAACTAATAGGGGGTAAGACCCATCATCCCTGATTTCACTTGATTTCACAGATTTGTCAGATATTTAATCCGGAGCAATAAATCTGATTTTAAAATATTTTGATCATCGAAAATCAAGGTTTTTAGGATGAGGGGTGAAACCCTTCATTAATTAAATAAAACTATTCTCTATCTAGAATTGAGGCTAATTAATTGAGATTGTTAAGCCCATGCCTCCAGCCGCAAAATCAGCAACGGTTTGATCTGATAGTTCATGGCTGGCTATGGCGGCCAGCATGGCTAAGGGTAAGGTGAGATGATGTGCGCCAGCTTGGAGAGATGCGGCTGCTTCGGCTGGTGACTTGATACTAGCTGCTAAAATTTCCACGTTACTACCTTGGAGAATGGAGGCCATGTCTCTAACTAAGCCAATACCGTCTCCTAATAGGCGTGTAGCACGATTAACATAGGCGATCGCAATTTTTGCCCCTGCTTCCTTGGCTACAGCAGCTTGTGTGGGGCTGTAAATACCAGTAACGGAACAGGTAATCTCTGGGGAAAGGGTCGCTACAACTTCAAGGCCTAAAGGTGTGGCGGGGATTTTAAGAATAGTTTGATCACCGATGATTTCAAACGCTTTTCTACCCTCGACTACCATTTTTTTATAGTCGCAAGCGAGGAGTTGGTAATATAGAGGACCTGATGTTAAACAGGCTAATGTTTTCAGGGTAGTTTCGGGTGAGGTGTTAGCTTGTGCTAATAATGTGGGGTTGGTGGTGATACCTTTTACCCAACCCCAATGTTTAACTATTTCGGCTTCGGTGACAATAGCTGAATCTAAATAAAGTGCCATAATAACTCTGATAAATTCCTACGTGGATTACTTTATAGCAATTTATCAGTATTTTCTCATCTGTATTCACTGAGGATGGTTTTCGCTTTAATGCTACCTAATTTCGTGATATTGAGGTAAGTGATAAAACTTTAATTTTTTAATTCTTATTCAGTGAATATCGTGTGTTCAGTTACAGTTCTTATCCCATTAATTAAGCAAGAATAGGCTTTATTGAATCAATATCTTATCCCAATTGGAAAAAGCTTTGATTTGTAGATTGGTTTGCACCATGAAACCCAACATAAGCACTGGGTTATGCTGTCGCTTAACCCAACAAATGGGAAAATGGCTCACATATTTTTAAATATAGCTGTAGCCAGGATAATTAGGACATTATGAATCCTTGAAACATATATAACAAGGCTTTTCCTCCTGCCTCCTGCTATACAAGGATGATTGCTAATTCGGTGAATTGTTGATTAATAACCCAGATGTAGCCATTGATAAGTAGTAAGACAGAATGTCATTGCCTTAGCGAAGTGTGGCGTTAGCCATATCAAACGAAGCGAAATGACTCAATCGTAAGGGTTGTGATTGCTTCCCTTGGTTCGCAATGACTGTAAATATGTTTGTCCAATTACTTATCAATATTAAATATTATGTTGCTATTTTATGAAACCTCGAATTATTGTTTGTGGCTTAGGGCGAACGGGATATAAAATATTTCGCTTACTCAGACAACAGGGTGCTTTGGTAGTAGGTATTCATCGTAAACCAATTTCTGGTGAAACTGGTACTAATGTCATTATTGGTGAATTACAGGCGGCTTCTACTTTGCACGCAGCAGGAATTACAGAAGCCCATACTTTAGTAATTGCTACTTCTGATGATGCCACGAATTTGTCAATTATGATGCAAGCACGGGTACTTAATCCCCAAATTCGGATTATTAACAGGTTTTATAATACGAATTTAGGAGAACGTTTGGATCAAACTTTGTCCAATCATTTAAGTATGAGTGTGGTTGGTTTGGCATCACCAGTTTTTACCTGTGCAGCTTTAGGAAATAAGGCTATTGGACAAATTAAATTACTTGACCAGATTTGGCCAATTCATGAAGAATATATTCATGAAAATCATCCTTGGCAGGGTAGAAAACTGAGTGATTTATGGGAAGAACCGACGCGGATGTTGATTTATTATCTACCGATGCAAGGGAAAATGAATTTGGTTTCGGCGGTATTATCAGATCAACAGTTAAAAGTAGGCGATCGCCTAATTATTGGCACTCAACCCCGCACTCGTCAACCCCGTAAATCATTATTTCGTAGATTTCTGAAAATCTTATCTAATATTCGAGAGTTTCACAAACACGCCCAATCAGTGATTGGTATGGCTATTGCTTTATTACTAATTATTTTATTATCTACATTCACTTATTTTTCTAGTAAACATACCACTATCTCTTTTATTGATGCTTTATATTTTGCCGTAGGCATGATTACCGGGGCTGGTGGTAATGATAAAGTTGTGGAAAATGCACCGGACAGTATTAAATTATTTACCGTTGTGATTATGTTAATTGGGGCGGCGGTAATTGGGATTTGGTATGCTATGCTTACAGACTTTATTCTTGGTAGTCGCTTAAAGCAATTTTTGGATGCAGCCAGAATTCCCCAACATCATCATTATATTGTCTGTGGATTAAATGGCATTGGCATTAAAATTATTCAACAACTTCATCTCACTGGTCATGAAGTCGTAGTGATTGAAACTGATGCCAATAATAGATATGTAACTACTGCCAGAGGAATGAGTATTCCTGTCATCCTTGCTGATGCTAGTTTTCGCGCTACTTTATACTCTAGTAATATTCACACCGCCGCCGCCGTTTTAGCTGTGACAAGTAATGATGCCAGTAATTTAGAAATTGCCCTCAAAGCAAAGGCTTTAGCTCCTGATATTCCCGTAATTGTCAACTACACAGATCCGGATTTTGCCGGCATCGCCCAGCAAGTATTTGATTTTGAAGCTGTACTTAGCCCAGCCGAACTGGCCGCCCCTGCTTTTGCCGCCGCCGCCCTGGGTGGGAGAATTATTGGTAATGGGATGATTGCTGGCAGTCTATGGGTAGCTTTTGCTACGGTAATTACACCCATACACCCTTTTTGTGATGAGTGGGTGAAAGATGTGGCTAAATCTGCGGATTTTGTGCCTTTATATGTAGAAATTAATCACGAAACTGTCCAAGGCTGGGATTTATTGGAAACTATTCTTGCTCCTGGTGATGTTCTTTATTTAACTATGCCCGCCAATCGGTTAAATCAGTTATGGCGAGAAGAAAACCCAGGTATGATACGATAGTTATTCCTTATCAATATATATTACATCGGATTCACAGGCGCGAGTCAATACCTTTAACCCATAATTTGCGAAATTTTTCGTCAGAAATGGCTAACGCCACGCTTCGCGAACAGGATGTCCAGGATTATAGGATTTTCAGGATGTTAGAGAAATTAAAAATCTGCGTTTATCTACGTTTAATTATATAATTTGTCAGAATCAGGATATCCAGGATTATAGGATTTACAGGATGAAATCTTGTTTGCATCTTGTTTCCTGTTACAATTCATTTTTGGCAGACATTTTTTAAATTTGGAACAGGAATTACGCAGATGGAACATTGGTAGGGTGCGTCAGACAGCATAAACCATGTCAATAAACATATTCTTGATATCTGACGCACCTTACAACTGTCACCTGTCACCTGTCACCTGCTATATCTGTTTTTACATTCACAGATAAAATATAGTGTCAATTCAAGAACATCAAATTATAGTAGATTCCCTAGAATGGTTTTATCGAGAAGCCGAACCAAAGGGACAAACTGATTTACTCCCTGTATTATTTTTACACGGGATAGTTGCTCAAAGTTATAGTTGGAGAAATATTTTACCCAGTATAGCAGCACAAGGAAATAGAGCGATCGCACCTGATTGGATAGGTTATGGATTTTCTGGTAAACCCGAAAAACAGGATTTTGCTTATACTCCCGACGCATTTATAACAGCTTTGGAAGCATTTATTAAAGCTTTAGAATTAGAAAGATTTTCCTTAGTTGTGCAAGGATTTTTAGGTTCAGTAGGGTTACAATATGCCTTACGTCATCCTGAAAAAGTTGCCAACATTGCCATTTTAAATACACCTATTACCACATCTGCAAAACTACCCTGGAAAATTAAACAAATGGGTTTACCTTTTGCGGGTGATATGATAACTCAAGATCCTTTATTAGTTGATAGAACCTTAGAAAGTGGGAGTCGTTACCGCATTGAAGATCAAGATTTAGATGTTTATAGAAAACCATTTTTGAAAAGTTCTGCACCTGGGAGAAGTTTACTAGCGACAGTGCGCAACTTACAACTAGAAAAGGCGATGCTAGAAATAGAAAATGGATTTAAACAATGGCAACAACCTATTTTAGTCCAATGGGGAATGATTGATCCTTGGTTATCTGAGGATATGGCCGATAATTTTGTTAACTCTGTTAGTAATGGTGAAATCATCAAATTGAATAATGTCGGACATTATCCCCAAGAACATTATCATGAGGTGATTTTACAGGATTTGTTGCCATTTGTCCGTCGTTCATCATCAAATTGAGTTGTACTTGTAGGGGTCAGAATCACGGATTTGAGGGATTGAAGGATTTCACAGATTTTATTTATCTTGTTCCCAGTCTCTAACAGGGAATGCTCATTTTTATCACCAATAACTTAAATATCGCAATCCTGTAAATCCTAAAATCCTGGACATCCTGATTCTGACAATCTTAATAATTTTCTGTAACCCTTATATGTTACAGTTTACAAGTCTTGACGCGAGAGAATTTGAGAGCATTACCGCTTATAAATCAAAAATACAGAACCAATTGGCCCGAAATTTTCCACATAGAATTTATTCTGATAAAATAATCCTGGAGACATTCCTCCATCAAATAACATTCCTTCTTGAATTGTCCCTAAACAGTTGTTTTTAGCAATTCCTGTTAATACATTATCAAACTGATCAGGTAATAACTCTTTATTATTATCTGCCACTTGAATAGTAGAATTGGCTTTGATATCATTGACCAACAAAATTACATAACCCTTACTGGTAATAGCTACCATAGAGCGGTTTGTCGCGCCTTTACAAGCAAATTCTCCTAAAGCTTGACAAATATCTTTAAATTTTCCTTGTTTGTAAAATCTCCCATTTCCCCCAACTAAATTGTAATTTAAAATATTTGCTCCTCTTCTACCAGTTCCCATGGTTGCTTGACGTTGTTGAGGATTTCCTCCTGATATACCAAAGGAAGAACGTTTATTTTTAAATGCTCCTGAATATTCCACACCGCGAGAAATATTTAAACCTTGGGGATGATTTTGGGGATCTATATAGTCAGCATTAATAGCAGCAATGGGTGATTTACCATTTAATTTAGAATTACCATCGCTGATGATTTCTCGAAATTGTTTTCCCACATATTCGCGGCGAAATCTGCCCCTAGTATCTTGAGTATAAATTTTATGAAATAAACCCACATTAACTTTAAAATCTAATTCTGGAGATCGGGGATTAAAAATAATGACATGATTAGTACCTTTACTAAATCTCTGACCATTATTATTAGTTTTCAAAAACTCCATACTAAATTGAGGATTTTTACCCAGACAATTAGCAGATGTTTTATTTTTAGAATTAGCGACCACATCTTGACAACCAGATATTAAACCTGCGGTAATTGTCGCCATAGATAGGAAAAATAATTTATGAATGTTCATCTGATTATATGATAAAAAACCGCTACAGAAATACTATAGCGGGGAAAATTGAAAATTGCTCGGTTGAAAGAAATTTTTTATTACCAAAAAATCATGATATCAAAGGTCTATTTGGGATTACTTGGACTTGAGAGTTTTGATCAGTTTCGCTATAGCACCAATCACCATTGAGATACTTTTACCAAGCGCTTCCCATTCCTCTGGGGTAGATTTGATGATCTTAATTACTCCACCAACAGAACCGATGACTAAACATACACTCACAGATAACGCTACTGGACTGTAAGGATCTACCAGTAAAATTTGTGTAATATCTGGTAAGTGCTGAGATGGTATTTCAATGACTTGATTGGATTTACTGTCTGAAGTATAAAATTCGATCTGGTCAGTAGATTGAGTATAGATTGGGAATTCAGTGGTTGGTTGTGGCATAGTTAGTTGTGCCATTTTGGGAACTCCTTACCGACTTACTTACACTCCTAAACTCTAGCTGCTGAATCCTGGTTAATTAAGTACATTTATGGCAGTATAATTAAGTTACCTTAACTGATCGAGTTTTAACACTTAATCAAGCTTATTGGCAAAATGTTACATTTAGATTTATAGGACTTACGCAAATTAATTTTTGAATATGGGTAAACAGCGCAATCGTAATACTGTTAGAGTACATGAAGATGGTAAAAAACTACTTATACAAGCCCTGGCTAGTAAAACCAACTATAAAGGTAAAAAATGGAGTCAGAGTGATGTTGTTGACGCATCTGGTATTTCAGAAGGGACAGTAAAACGGTTTTTTGGTGGAGAGGTAAATGTTGATAGAAAATCAGCAGAAGCAATAGTTAGCGTTTTAGAGTTAAACCTAGACGATTTAATTGATATTCAGTCATCTGATACACTAAGTGATGAAAGTGATGAGTTTGATAAGCAATATATACCTGATGTTTCCAATTTCTTTGGACGAACACAAGAACTAGCAACCATAAAGCAATGGATTTTACAAGATAAGTACCGATTGATAACATTAGTAGGAATGGAGGGTATTGGTAAGACTTCTTTGGCTATGAAGCTAAAAGAACAAATTAATGATAAATTTGATAAAGTGATTGTGCGGTCGCTCGAAAATGCCCCAAAGCTCAATCAACTTTTAACTTCTTTAATTATTGAATTATCCTCCAAAGAAATTACAGATACATCGAACAGTATCGGAATAAATTTAGCAAGATTAGAAAATGAATTAAATAAAAACCGCTATTTATTGTTTTTGGATAATATTGAGGAAATATTGCAACCTAGAGAAACTTTAGGAAATTATCTGCAAGGATATGAAAACTATGAAAATTTCTTTATAAGAGTAGGGATAACAGCACCTCATCAAAGCTGTTTAGTATTACTCACTCAAAAGAAACCTCAAGTTAGAAAATCTTTAGAATACACTTTACAAATTAAAGGTCTAGATCATGCAGCAGCTAAAGATATTTTTAAACAACACGGCTTTTCTGATTCAGAAGACTTGACTAAATTAATTCATCTTTATCAAGGTCATCCGTTATTTTTGAAATTAGTTTTAACAACAATTCGTGATGATTTTGGTGGAAGTATTAATAATTTTTTATATCAAGGTTCAACATTAGATTTTGGTAACATTTATGCAATTTTAGATAATCATTTTCAGAATTTATCAGACTTAGAAAAAGAAATTATGTGCGTTCTTGCATCGGAAGATCGTTCAATTCCATTTAGTCAATTGCGAACTAATATTGATATCTGTAAAAAACAATTTAAACAAGAAGGATTTACCAATGCCATTAAATGTTTAAATAGTCGGGGACTAATTAAAAATATCGAAGGAGAAGCTAGTTATACTTTACCTAGCAGGGTGATAATAAATCATATTAGAAGAAGGTTAAGTAATCAGAATGGATTAGTTGAAAATTAAAAAATTATTTTTCTTTTTGTTCAAGTGGCATAACCTTAATATTGTCGACATAATTAAAATTATTTTTTATTAACTGCTTAATTTGATTTTCTAAGTTAGGATTAAAAGTATTCTGATCGTTTAATATTATAATAGTTACACTACAACCAGCCTGAAAAACCCTATTTAATTTTACTTGTTTAAGTGTAATATCTTGTGTAACTAGAATACGCTTCTTTAGAAAGTCTTGTACTTCGTTAGCTAATTTATGTTCATCCCTTACTTTTACTTTTCCCTGTTCAGAATATTTACAAAGTGGATTTAATTCAGGAGATTGTGTGGTAGTTGGTACATGAGATTTTATTTTTTTCCTACTGGGATCTTGCTCTTGCTCCATATTTTTATAGACAAAAAGTACAACTATTAACATCACTATAACTCCAAAAACATTCTTAAAAATTATCGATGCTTTAAACGGCTTTAAACTGAATATTTTTCCTACTTGTTTTTTAAGTTGTAAGCGTTGCTTAATTTCTTTTAAGCGCCGCACAATTTCTTGTGCATCTCTAGGTCTATCATTTTGATCCCAAGCCATCAATTTATCAATAAAACTAGCAAAAGATCCAAATATTTGTAGTTGTTGAGCGTGTGCTTTCCAATTTAATTTTCCTGGTTGCTTACTCATTAAATCTCTATCTGTAGGACGTTTACCTGTTAAGAGATATATAAATGTACGTCCTAATGCATAAAAATCTGATTGTGGCACAGCTGCTCCATTCTCTTGTTCCGGTGCTTGATAACCAGGAGTACCAACTCGTGTTATATCTTTTCCTACTAGAGATGCGTCTATAATTGCTCTACCTGTATCTAAATCAATTAAAACTAATTCATTAATGCGATCACGAAGCATTATATTTGAAGGCTTAATATCTCGATGATAAAAATTTTTATCATGAAGTTTGCATAAAATATTAGCTAACTGTTCTAACCAATCAAGAGCTTTTTCTTCATCAATAGGCTTAAAACTCCTATTTTCCATCCATTTTTCTAAATTTATTCCTTCTATTTTCTCCATTACCAAGCAATATGCTGGAGTTGGATCTTGGGGAAACTCAATATGGAAATATCCCTCTTTATCTACATGAGGAATTCCTTTAAACCAATGATCTATTAAAACTCTTGCACATGACTGAAACCGATAAATTGCAGCTTGATTTTCTGTATATAACACCTTAATAACTTTAGGTTTTTGTGGATGTTCGGTATCAATAGCATTATAAAGAGTACATTCTCTATCTCTTCTTTGTTCCAAGTTAAGTAGATTAAGCACTCTGTATCTTTTCTTTAAGAATAAATCAGAGCCACAACTTTGACAAAATGTTTCGTTAATTGGTCTTCTGGGTTGTTGACACTTCGGATTAATACAAAAGTAATGAATAGGATTTAAAGGTTGAGGGTAACTTTGTGGAGATACATCCATAGTAGAATAAGCTAGTAGTAACTTTCTAAAATTCTATTAATCTAACGAAATCCAGATATTAAACATAATAACCAATAAACATATCAAATATTGAATGTTACCTACTATAAATAGTCTATAACGCCTTTGTTGCGTTAGGACTTTATTACAGCTTAGACACGTGCTATTGCTTCACAACGCAAACTCTAACAACCTAATGTAATAATTAACAGTTTTTTCAATTGGTGAAGATAAAACACATCTTCTATGGACTCCTGGAGACAGTCAAGTTGAATTAGTTCTTTACGAATTCAAATCCTTAAGCACTACCAATATCACTCAATTTTGTTTCTATTTTTATGTTAAACGCTTGAGTTGTATCTATTCTTGGTTTATTCATAAATAATACTGTTTGTTCTAACTACCTTGGTAATTGCTATACTTTAACACTGTTAGTATACTACGGATTAAAGTATAATCTGTGTAATTTTTCTACGAAAATATTCTAATTCCCTATGTTTAAGCCAAAAAGTTGGAAATCAAAGCCAAAAAATAGTCATTTACTAAGGTATGTATGCTTACCTGTAGTAACTTTGATTATACTAACCTGGATGTCTTATGCTACTGCGGCTGAACCTCTTTCCCCAGAAAGTCTGCGAGTTAGCCAAAATACCCAATGGGTACTGTTTACTGGGTGCTTAGTATTCTTTATGAATGCGGGTTTTGCTATGTTAGAGTCTGGCTTCTGTCGTAGTGCCAATGCTATCACTGTTTTAGCGAAAAATCTGATTGTTTTTGCTATTGCTACCCTTGCCTTCTTGACTTTAGGCTTTGGCTTTATGTTTGGTGATGGGAGTGATTTTATTGGTACTCATGGTTTTTTCTTGGATGGTGCTGATAATAGCCCATTAATAGACGATAATTATAAAGGCGTTTTCAATTCATTAAAATGGGCGGCTGTTCCGCTTAATGCTAAATTTTTCTTCCAATTAACCTTTGCTGGTACTACTGCAACTATTGTTTCTGGTGCGGTTGCTGAACGGATTAAGTTTGGGGCATTTATAGCTTTCAGTTTTTTCTTAGTATTAAGTTATTCGATTACCGGTCACTGGGTTTGGGGTAGTGCAGGTGTTTTACCAGGTACTAAAGATATTTTACCAACTGGTTTTTTATATAATCTGGGTTTTAGAGATTTTGCAGGTTCTACGGTGGTTCACTCCGTTGGTGGTTGGGCTGCTTTGACGGGAACTATGTTCTTACAGCCACGTTTAGGAAAATATAGAAAATTGAAACCAGGTGAAAAACTTTCACGAAACGAAATCAGTTTTGATAATAGAAAAATTGTTTATATCCGGCCTCATAGCCTGAGTACAGGAACACTCGGTTGTTTTATTCTTTGGCTTGGTTGGTTTGGTTTTAATGCTGGCTCAACTCTAGCCGCCAATTCTGAAGCTATAGCTCATATTCTCTTAGCCACTCTTATAGCAGGTGCAATGGGTGGAATTGGTAGCACTTTTTGGTCTTGGCAGTTTTATGAAAAACCAAGTCTATCATTCATAATTAATGGCATCTTAGCTGGTTGTGTCAGCATTACTGCTTCTTGTGCCTTTGTTAATCTTTTCGGTGCAGCCGTGATTGGTTTTGCTGGTGGAGCGTTGGTGGTTTGGGCAACAATTTTATTAGATAAGTTGGAGATTGATGATCCTGTCGGGGCTATTCCTGTTCACCTTGTGTGTGGAATTTGGGGAACACTTGCAGTAGGATTGTTTAGCCAAAATCCCAAGAGTTATCCTTGGTATGAGGACTTTAGCACGAACACAAGTGGTTTATTTTTTGGTGGCGGGTTCAATCTCTTATTTTCTCAACTTATAGGAATTTTACTTGTTGGTGCATTCACGGTTGTATTTAGTTCTTTTGCTTGGTTTGGTATTAGCCGTTTCATGTATATTATTTCTGATCATCCTCGCGCTAAATTTAAGGTTTTCAAATATCTCAGAGTTTCACCACAAGAAGAAGTGATTGGGCTTGATAGTTTATTTGCGGAAGGTAATGATATAAACTTACTAAAACGAGATTATATTAAACGTCAGCAATAAACCCGTTCTTGGTGGGTAAAGTCAAAGCTTCGGCAATTAGGGCAGTACCGTAAATAATCAAATTTTCCTTTTTTGCAAAACCAAGTTCACAATATTCGTGTTCTTCTACAATCTCAACGGTTTGCTCTTAAGTACATGGACAGAATCAATTACCTTAACGGGTGACAAGGCGGTTGAAGATGAGATGTGGCAATAATTTGAGAAAATAAGGGTGTAAAAAAAATGGGGACAAGGAAGCCCCCAACGCAAAAAATGTTACCACAATCATATCAAACAATTTTCCGAAAGCATT